>JALYGX010000202.1 GCA_030776905.1 Cyanobacteriota bacterium
CAACTCAGGAGGACAGTGTTCAGGACAGTGGGCTGATAAGCAGCGCACTGTAATATCGCTACGTGAGTTAGCCAACTCCTGAGTCAGTTGACCATAAAAAGCTAACTCCTCCGCACGACCTGCTGCATAGATTAAGACTAAGGGGGTAAGCGAGGCAGGAGAGGTGACAGCCTTAAGTGGATTCAGATGTAGTAAGGTACGAGCATGGCTACGGGTTGGGAGTTCGTCAGCGCTTCTAATCAGCCAAGGCGCTGTATGTTGTACTTGGGGGAGTTGAGAAAAGGCAAGTTCACCTGTCTCTCCAGGTATGAGAACTAAGTCAAAATAGTCCGCTACGAAGCGTTGCAAGTCTTTGGCGCGAACGTAGTTGGGATTGATATCGCGATGTACCAAAATTCGAGGGATACTGTTGATTTTGGGCAAGATATCAGCTAACTCGCCGCCCAATCCTCTAGGAAATGTGTCTATAATCAGGCAGTCATACGTCGTCCTGGTGACTATTTGGCGAACGCGATCGCACGTTTGTGTAAAGGAAGCTGCCGGAGAAATGACTTGAATGTAGCAGCCAGCAACAACGGGTACCAAGGGTTCCTTGGTGGCATAGTTGAGTAGGTTAGCCGTGTAAGGGCTGTTGCTGATAATGGTTATGGGACGATGAAGGGCGGCAATTCGACCGAATGCCAGCGCACGCATCAAGTGCCCCCACCCCCCACCTAAGGCATAAATTAACCAGGACATTAAGGCGGCTTTTATCGCAACGTTTAGGGTCTTGCCCTAAGGGTTAATAGACGTAACTATTAGCAATCCCTCAACTAGCACCAAAATCTTGTTCAAAATCCCTGTCTGTTTCAGTTTCAAAAGCTTCGGAATCTGCTTCAGTGAAGTCTACATCACCCGTTTCGCGATTGTAATAATAATCATGACGGCGATGGTAGTAGTAACTGCCCCAATCATCGTAAGTACCATAACCCTGGTAGTAAGAGTATTCGGTATAGGGTTCTGCGGAACTTCTCCCATCTTCGCAATAGGTACAACCCCTAGTATCAGTGCGACCGCAGCGACGTTTAAACAAAAAGCCTACCATTTTATCGCAGCCTTGAGTGCTAATACTGACATCGGTTCGGACTTCAATTTCAACAGAACCCAGACGGATGCGATCGCGAATTATTACATAAGTTGAGAGTACAGGAAAAAATATGTCTCGATGCGGCTGACTTAATCGTGACTCCTAGTTCAATTACCCGCGATTATCTGCAAACTAGGGGTGTCCCCTTTGAGAAGATTCGCGTGATTCCTAATGGCGTTGATTTAAATATTTTTACTTACTCGCCCCCAAAAAGAAAGTTGGGAGTCGGGATTAGGGAGGTTAGTGATTTAAGCCACAATCTATATCCTCTAGCTTCCTCATCAAAACTACGGCATTATCAAGAGGGGGGATTGAATAAACATAATTGCTTCCGTCTTCTGTATTTCGGTACTCTCTCAGCTTGGCAGGGTGTGAATCTGGCGATTGAAGCGTTGGCACTAACCAATCGTGACTTTCCTACAGAGTTAATCGTAATTGGGCAAGGACGCAGTCAACAAATTGTAGCGTTGAGGAAGCTGGCTAAGAAATTAGACGTGGAAGAACAGGTAATTATTTTGGAACCAATGTCGCAAGTACAGTTAGTACAGCACATCCATCAAGCTGATGCTATTGTTGCGCCTTTGACACCGAACGATCGCAATTTAATCCAAGGCTGTTGTCCTCTAAAAGTATTGGAAGGGATGGCGACGGGGACACCTGTAATTGCTAGCGATATGCCCGTTGTTAGAGAATTGGGGACGGATGGTGAGCATTTTTTGCTGGTTAAACCTGGTTCGGCTAAGGCAATTAAAGATGCGATCGCGCGATTGCGAACTGAACCGGAACTAGCAACCCGTTTAGCGATCGCTGCTCGTCAGCGGATTGAACAGTATTACACTTGGCAACAGGCGAGTGCCACTTTGGTAGACGCTTACCTGTGTCAATCCCTGATAGGACTTAGAGGTCATGGAAAGTAGACTCCTTGTTTTGTCGGCTTAATGCCGATGTTTCGGGAGCCTCCGATTTTTGCAAATATATTTTTCTTTCTCAGTACTCTCCTCCTTGTCCTTGAACAAGCTCTATATTGTTTCTTCATGATAATTTCATATTAGTCCCAGGCTCTTTATTAAATCTTTATATTACTTGCACGCGGTGAGATTACTATTCAATTAACTGCTGCTGTATCAGGAACCAGAATCAGATCTGAGTCTAGAAGGATATTCCTAAATCAGGGAAAATATTTTTATAAGTAAACAGAACAGGTGCAATATTACAAATGACTAACATTTACCATAAATTTGCAGTTGCGGCTGGAGCTGCCTTGAGCTTAATAGTGATTGAAGCTAGCTCGGTTCAAGCTATTCAAATTGTCCCACCTGGATATCAAGTTGAAGAGATTTCAACTGGCTCTTTTGAGCTTGTACAAGTAGGTGGCTTGGCTATTGATAGTAGCAAAAATATTTATGTAGCTAGGAATTTTTTTACGGGTCTTAGCAATTTGCTTAAAATTACACCAACCGGAGAAGTCTCATCTATTGCCAGTTTCGATAGCTTTATAGGGGGACTGACTATTGATAAAAATGAGCAAGTTTTTGGCTCATTATTTAATGGGAGTATTTTCCGGGTTGAGGATGGCAATGTCAGCACCTTTGCTAGTGGTCTGCCTCCCACTCTAGAGGAAGTAGCTTTTGACCAAAATAACAATCTTTTTGTGGCTAGCTTTACTGGGGGAACTGTATCCAAGATATCTCCAGAAGGGGCGATAACAACATTTGTTAGTGGTTTGGAAGGCCCGTTTGGTGTTACATTCAAGGGAGAATCACTATTTATCGGGGATAATCTCAACGGAGGACCACCAGGAATAATTAGGGAAGCAACGCTGGAAGGTAGCGTTACTAACTTTTTGGGTCCTATTCCTGATCGAATAATTGATTTAGAGTATGAATTAACTTCCGACAGCTTCTTTATTGCTAATCAGGGAGCTGTTGTTAATTCCACACTGCTCCCTGGAACAATAGACGTAATAAACAATGGTCAGCTAAGTACTTTTGCTACAGGATTTCTCGGAGGAGCTGATCCCTTTCCTCGTGAAATAGAATTCGATTCCAGTGGGGATTTATACGTTGCGGATGCTCAGAAACTTTATAAGATTAGTAGAGGGTGTGCCTCGCCTTTTTAGTTCCACCTTTTCCCAACCACCTCAGAAAAACACCTACCCACCCGCGCCAGACACTTCTAAATTGATACATTCGAGTAACGCCTGAAGCCGTGCTTTTTCTGAATCTAGAGAGAACTCAGATTGTATGCGATCGCGTCCTGCCATACCAATTTGCTGCCGTTGACGAGTGTCGAGTTCCAAACACTCCAATACCGCTTCCCCTAAGTGATGCAACTGGGAACAAGGAAGGATAAACCCATTCACACCATGTTCAATAACTTCTGGAATTCCCCCCGCATCACTGGCAATACAGCAACAACCACACGCCATTGCTTCGAGTAGTGCATTGGGCATTCCCTCCCACAACGACGGTTGGAGATACACGTCACACAGTTGTAGATGCTTCGCCACATCTATGGGGTTGGATAAGTGACCTGTGATGATAATACGCGATCGCGCTTCGGGATACTCCGCCCCATAGAAGTACAGCACTGCCTCTTGAGACTCCCGTACATCCCCAATAATTAACAAACAAGCAGGGCGACGGGTGCGAACCGTAGTTAAAGCATTGAGGAGAAACTTTTGTCCCTTCTTTTCCCGCAGTTCCCCCGCAAATCCTAGAACAACTTCATCCTCAGCAATCCCTAAAGACTGGCGTAACAGTCTGATGTCATCATTCTCCAAAGTAGCAGGTGCAAAGATTTGATCATTCACCGCATTTTTCAACACCACCACATCATTTCGCCGACTCAATACTTGAATTTTGCGGGCGATATCTTTACTCACTGCCGTAACTAAGCTGGCGCGTTCCAACGTCCACTGCAAGCGGGAAAAATCTCCAGGCGGAAAGATGTCTCGGTCAATATCATTACCACGGGTACTAATAATGCTAGGCAAACCATTAAGTTCGGCAAACCAAGTTGCTAGAAAACCACCAGGAAATAGATAGTGCCCCCATACAGCATCGTATTGGCGGTTTTGCTGCAACCAATCTAGTAGATTCAGGGTGTGAGGCATCGTCATATCCCAATGACGATAGCGCCCGACTCGATAAAGGTGAGGTTCTTGGAGACGCTTCTCTACAGAGGGTTCTGGTAAGAAGACTTCCCCAGGTTGAAGCGATCGACTCCACGTCAGAACATCAACTTCAACGCCCAATTGGCAAAGAACTTTAGTAATGCGATCGGCACTACTGGCTAATCCACCCAGATCTGGCGGAAAGCGATCGGTAATAAAAAGCAGGTGTGGCACTGGGTTTCTCAAGAATGAGTGTCTCTAACAAACCGTTCGGTGTTTACCTTTGCTTGGGATAAGCCTACCGTTCCTAAAAACTTGAGTTAGCATATGTCTGGACATTCTCCAGTAGAATGTTAGTTTTTGTGAGCGTTACGCTTCCTGCCATACTCGCAAACAACGCCGAGTTACTCAGACCGCCGACTCAAAATCAAGATTCTATAAATGCTCGGATTTTTATTGTTCTGTCTGTTGTTCGCCTTCTTGTGCCTACTTTTTCAATTTCCGAAGCGTCAGCGCAAAGGCGATTGGTGGGTGAAAATCGATACGGAAACACCCCTGTGTACTTACTACTTTGGACCTTTTGATAGTATTACGGAAGCCAAGCAGACTCAACCTGGCTATGTCGAAGATCTCGAACAGGAAGGAGCAAAGGGAATAACTGTTCTCATCTCGCAGTTCCAACCGCAAACCCTGACGATTTGTGAGGAGGATGAGTAACGGATGTTCTGGCTTTGCTACTGTATGGGTTGAGGTGCAGTAGGATTTAGTTGCTGTTGACGATGACACTATGAAAGATCGACTGAGCGGTTGGCTCAACCAATTGTTAATGCTGGATGTTTTCCTGGTCTTGTTGAGCTTTTTTTGGCTAGCGATCGCTGTTTTAGGTCGCTCGCTGGGTGTGCCCTTGGGGCTTGACCTCTGGTATCGCCTTTGGGAGCCTGTATTTACGCCAGCTATTGGCATTTTGATGGCTGGCGCAATTTTGAGCGGGCTGATTAGCTGGGTATCCAAGCGACTCAATGCCAGTTAATTCACTCTGACTTGGTCGGTTGTGCGATGCGGGCTTCAATATCCTCTAGCGTGTTGAGTAGTAAACGCTTTGCCTGTAATTCCCAGCCCCATTTTTGAATGCGATATGCGGCAACTGCTCCTGCCACAGCTACAACATAGCCCACCGCTTGCGCCAGAGAAATCGCTCCTAAGATACCCAATCCGGCAATGCCCCAAAAGGGTAAGGCGATGGTTTGACGCTGTTCCTCAACAAGCTGACGTATGCCGCCGGATTGCATTTGTGCCAATAACGTTTCTCGAACGGCGCGTTGTTCTGCGGCTGAGACAGATAGACCAATCTTGCGGCGGAGCTTCTCCATTTTGCGGGCATCGGTGCTGTACTCAGTGAGTTCGTCCTCTGCCATTTTAATCAAGCGTTCCAGTTGATCCATGATGTGGTTTAAGGCTCAAGTTATTAATACAGAATACAGAAGCATAGGCATAACACCTTAGACCGACAAAATGTTCATCTCAAGTTCGGTAAATTAAGCACAATATAATTAACCTGCGCAGGCAGGCTTTGTTTGTTTAGCCGCAGACTTTAGTCTGACGGCATAGCTACACAGTCATTTGCTGTTTCTTCAACCACGGCGGTAATAAATTCGTGGGCATCGGGGGTGCGGGGGATAGAGTCGATTTGGGCGCGACACAGAGCGATCGCACTTGCCCCTGCTTTACTTGGTCTAGCTTCTTCTGGTAGTGTTGCCAGTTCCAAAGTTGTACGGCTCGCAAACAACATCCTTTCAGCTACATTATTAAAAATCTTCGCTCACACTGTCTCCAACCAATCGAAAATTTGGTCTAACTGATTTAACGTCACCAATCCATACTGCCAAAGAATCATTGGCAATAGATTTAGACCAGCAGGTTGATGGCGCACAGCCAGCTCAATTGAAGCGGATGGGATAGCTAACTCATCTCTTAAAAAATGAATTAACCTTTGGAGCTGAGTAGATTCATTACCTTTATCCTGAGAATAATCTTTGAACATCCTAGTCTCGAAAACTGCAAGGTCAAACATAAAAATCTTGGAAATCAAACCTTAAAAACACTAATTCTCTAAAGAATTCTACAGGTTTCTGATTTCACAACTTTTCAGAACTACTTAAATAACCGCGCTCTTCCGGATGCTTCATCAAAAATTTGTCTAACTTATATCCATCTACACGAAATAAAAACAATTATGGATATTAGTGCCTATGACAAAAGTCATGACGAGAATTAGTACTTCCGTCTCATGTAGCGAAGGTATGCAAATTCTTATGATGAGAGCATCGAATTCAAGAAACTCACAACTAGGTCACGATGAAAATCAAAGAAGGGGTAACTGTGGGCTAATTCCCTACAGTTACCCCTCTCACTTGAATTTAAAGCACGCGCAAGTTGCTTAACTAGCCTGCCTGATTGCGGAGAGCAGCGATAATCTGGGTATTGGCTTTTGGGAAGGGAAATTGGTCAATTTCATCTAAAGTAACCCAGCGAATTTCATCTGATTCGATGGGTTGAGGAACACCTGCGAGGTGGCGACAGTGATGGACGGTGAGGGTAACGCGAAAGTGGCTGTAGGCGTGATCGATAGTAATTAAGCGATCGCCTACTGCAATGTCAATTCCCAGTTCTTCCTGGATTTCTCGTTTAATACATTCCTCAACCGTTTCACCTGGCTCAATCTTGCCACCAGGAAATTCCCACAAACCACCCAGTAGCCCTTCCGGGCGTCGGCGGTCAATTAAAATTTGTCCTTGCTCGTTCCAAATCACGGCAACGCCGATAGCTTTATGAGGCAAGGGGGAAGAAGTTTCACGCATGGGTAGCTGGGATTGCATACCTAAATTGTATGCCTGACAATAGGGTATCCAGGGACAACTAGGACAATTGGGATGTTTTGGTGTACAGAGGGTGGCTCCCAAATCCATCAGCGCTTGGTTAAAGTCTTTAGGATGTTCTCGGTCAAGCAGGGTTTCTGAGAGTTGCCACAATTGGTTAGTCGCTTTTGCAGGTGGTACGGGTAAAGCCACCAGTCGCGCCAGAACTCGCTTAACATTCCCGTCCAGAATTGGTACTGGCTGATTAAATGCCGCGCTGAGGATACCACCTGCCGTTGTTCTACCAATTCCTGGTAAAGCCAAGACATCTTCTAACTCAGTAGGAAAAACACCACCATGATGCTGCACGATTTCTTGGGCAGCTCGATGCAAATTACGGGCGCGGGTGTAATAGCCTAATCCTTCCCAAGCTTTGAGTACCTGCTGCAAGTCAGCGTTAGCTAATTGTTCTATGGTTGGGAATTGCGCTAACCAACGCAGATAGTAAGGAATCACCGTTTTGACCTGGGTCTGCTGAAGCATAATCTCAGAAACCCAGATATTATAAGGGTCACAGCCTTTTCGCCAAGGCAAATCTCGACCCGCTTTGGCATACCAGCTCAAGAGCGATTCCCTTGCCTTTGGGGATGTGGATAACATGGCTGCTACATCCGCCGCTAAACTCTCCGCTTCAGGCGAAGTATTTTTGGCAGAGTATCCTCTGTATTTCTTAATCGTCGAAACCGACAGAGTCTCTTGCCTCTCTGTCGGTGTCCGATGTTGCCGCAATTACAATAGTTCCTTGAAATTTATTTCTAAAGCTTAGTCCCTTACTAAAGCTCCGGTAGTTCCTATCCCTTTTTATTCACCTGCATCCGAAGAGTTGAAGTCAACCGTTTGCAATGACTTCTCATAGACCATACGCTGTTCTGCATTACGCAGGAAATAGCCACTAATCATTGCCGAAGCCAATAGCCGTCCCAAGTTCTCACGGCTTGTACTTACACTTACACTAAAGTGTTCTGACGGGAGATTTCCTAACAGCCCCACAATGTTGCGTTCCATGACTTGAAATACTTCGGAAGACATTGGCTTAGACAAACGGGCAATAGTCTCCGGACTCATGGATTGCACGTACTGCCACAACAAGTTGGTGTCAGCATTGCCTTCAAAAAATTCAGGAACCTTATTGGATGCGTTGTTCACCTTTTCCCTCCTGGCGATTTCCTACGGAATAGCTACACTTTACGCTCTTTTCCTTCTTCCCACCGAAGGACGAGCCGCTTTTTTGTCGTTCTCTATCTGGGAGCCTCTTGCAAACTAATGTAACAAGTCTGTGGCAATCGCACAGTGAGTGGAACCGAACCCTTAATATCGGATTGTCTCACCTTTTTTGAAAGTGCTGAGTGCTGCCCTTGCGTTGCGGGGCATAGCCCGTGCTGAGGAAGAAGAAGGGAGTGGGCTAGAGAGATTTTTCGTGATGTCTCTTCACCCTTCACCCTTCATCCTTCATCTTTACTTAGCTAGCTGCGATGTATTCGCGCATATCGGCTTTACGTTTGCGAAGTTTGGAAAGTGCTTCTCGTTCGATTTGTCGCACTCGTTCGCGGCTGATGTTTAGGCGATCGCCAATTTTGGCTAAGGTCATGGCTTGCCCATCCGCTAAACCAAAGCGTAATGCTAGTACCTCCCGTTGCTGAGGCGTCAAATCTGCCATGAGCTTTTCCAGGTCAATTTGCATTGCGGACTGAACGACAAAGTCTTCTGGGGAGGGACCGGTGTCTTCCAGTAACTCTACCAGTTCGGTATCCTGGTTATCACCCACTCGCAGATCTAGAGAGAGCGGTTGACGTGCCCGTTCCAGATACTCCCGCACCTGCTTGGGGGTTAATTCTAGTTCGGTGGCTAACTCGGCAACTGTAGCGGCTCTTCCGTGTGTTTGAGCAAGCTGACGTTGAGCTTTCTTAATTTTGTTAAGTTTTTCGGTGATATGGATGGGAAGGCGAATCGTCCGTCCTTTTTCTGCGATCGCTCTGGTGATTGCTTGCCGAATCCACCAGTAAGCATAGGTGGAGAAACGATAGCCTTTGGTGGGGTCAAATTTTTCGACGCCTCGCTGCATACCAATCGTGCCTTCCTGAATCAAGTCCAACAAGTCTACATTGCGCTTGATATACTTCTTTGCCACCGAAACGACTAGTCGTAAATTCGCTTCTACCATCTTGCGCTTGGCTGTTTCACCTGCGGCGATACAAGCGTGTAATTCCTCTTCTGAAAGCGAAGATGCTTTTGCCCACTCCTCTATCGTTGGTTCATGACCCAGCTTTTCCCATAGGGACTCTTGCACTTCCTGTAAGGTGCTTAAGCGTTGTACCTGTTTTCCATAAAGAATTTCCTGCTCGTGAGTCAGTAGCGGTACGCGACCAATTTCTCGCAGGTAAGTACGGACTAAGTCTGTAGAAGTCTGAGCAGTTTTCATAGCGATCGGTCTGGTATGAATGGAGTTAACGCAAATATGCTGGTTCTCATGCCTAATTCACCACAAGAGCATCGGTGGGTGATTCTCTATGAAACGGATTTTTAAGTTATGTTTCTCGAACGCAGACGGATTGGCATAGGAACTAGAGAGGCACGAGCATCAGCCCAAATCGACCGAAACAAATAAATTGATAGAGCAGATGCCAAAGCCGTCGCCGTCAGTTGACCTACTATTGTCATAAAATTTTTTTCGTAATGCAACACTATAGTTAAATATTGTAACATTTATGAGAGAAAGGGTTGTCAAAACTGTACGCGATCGCTGAGGGCGTTGTCACTAAGCTCCTGCTAGTTATGAGATTACCCAGGGAATGACGAAACAAATGCATCCTGGAAAACAAAATGAGAAAAATCTCACAAGATAGAGTCCTTACTCTGTAAGGGCACAACGAGAATATGAAAGCCTTTCTTCTCAGTAAGCACGGGCTACATACATCCTCACAATGCAGCTCCGGCGGTACGCTAACAGCACTGTCAAGACAACCCTGAGGGAATAGGGAGATAAAGTGATAGGCTCTTGAAGAAAGTATTTGTAGCACCTAAAAAGGAAAATAGAATTAAGGGATTATGCATCATTAACACAATTTCCGGGATTTCAGCCGTGATTCGCGTAGCGGGGCTATAGCGCCATCCCTTTAACCCTCCTAAAAACGGGGGCTATGCCTAAGCCCCAAATATTAAGAGCCATCTCAGGCAATGTCCTTCGGGCAACTGATAGGTTCAGACGAAGATGTTGCAGGCTATACGGCATTATTAAAATTACTTCATTAGCTCATGACCCAAACCGTCTGGATTGCACGACACGGAAACCGCCTAGACTTTGTTAACCCTGAATGGTTCAACACAGCAGAGCGCCCCTACGATCCGCCGTTGTCAGAGGATGGCGTTGTACAAGCTAATCAACTAGGTCAACGCTTGGTTGGGGAAGGAATTAGGCATATTTTTGCATCGCCTTTTTTGCGAACCGTGCAAACGGCAAACTTTGTCGCGGATGCCCTCGATTTGCCCATCAAGCTAGAGTCGGGTTTGAGTGAATGGCTCAACCCTGCGTGGATGCAAACGAATCCAGAAAGACTCTCTATGCAGGAATTACAAGAGCTATTCCCACGAATCGACCCTAGTTATACATCCCGCGTTATCGCTCATTATCCGGAAACAAGCGAGAAGGTACTCGAACGTACTGCTGAAACCGCCAAACGTCTGATGACTGAATTCTCAGAAGATATATTACTTGTAGGTCACGGAGCCTCAGTAGTCGGCGTTACGCAGGGATTAGTGGGTGGTACACCTGAAGTTAATGCTTCTCTGTGTTGCTTAGTCAAACTGGTACGTCAAGAACAAGAATGGGTAATGGAACTCAACGGAGATACCTCCCACCTTAATCAAACTGAGGATGTTATCCGGTTTCATTAAAGCCAAAAGAGGGATTACTCAGCACTGAGCACTCAGCACTTCTAAATGAACCTCCCTTTTGGCGGACGTTACGAAAATCTGTAACCTGTCAAAATTCCTGTGGTTAAATACTAGCTAACAGAAAACCAAAAGCTATGACATTACTACTGGCAGGAGATATTGGTGGTACTAAGACAATTCTGCGATTGGTAGAGGAGCCAACAGCGCTATCGCGGCATACACTTTACGAAGCCCTTTATCCCAGCCGTGACTTCCCCGATTTGGTCCCGATAGTGCAGCGGTTCCTATCTACAGCGGCACAACAGTTAGGTATTGAACCAAAGCCCGAAAAAGCTTGTTTTGCGATCGCAGGCCCTGTCATCAATGACACCTCCGTATTGACTAATCTTAATTGGTTTCTAGAAGCTAGACGCTTAGAGAAAGAACTGGCAATTGCCAGAATCCGCCTCATTAACGATTTTGCTGCCGTGGGTTACGGTATCCTCGGCTTGGAAACGACTGACTTGCACACCCTGCAAGAGGTAACACCTCAGCCTGACGCGCCGATTGCTGTACTTGGGGCGGGAACGGGTTTGGGAGAAGGTTTTCTCATCCAACAACCAGGAGGCTATCAAGTCTTTGCCTCAGAAGGCGGACATACCGACTTTGCTCCCCGTACGGGATTAGAATTTCAGCTACTGCAATACTTACTAGAAAAGTATGATATCCAGCGCATCTCCGTCGAGCGGGTGGTTTCTGGTCAAGGGATAGTTGCAATTTACCAGTTCCTTAGAGATCGACAAATTGCTCCAGAATCAGCAGAGATTGGGCAGGTGATCAGAACTTGGGAACAGGAAACGGGGCGTAGTGAAAAAAGTGTTGACCCAGCCGCCACCATCGCTCAAGCCGCTTTAGAAAAACGCGATCGCCTTAGTGAGCAAACGTTACAAATGTTTGTAGACGCTTACGGAGCTGAGGCGGGTAATCTTGCTCTCAAACTCTTACCCTATGGAGGTCTATACGTTGCCGGAGGCATTGCCGCCAAGATTCTACCACTTATTAAGGAAGGTCAATTTTTACGTGCTTTCGGTCAAAAAGGTCGCGTCAGTTCTTTGCTAGAAAGAGTACCCGTACACGTTATCTTAAACCCGCAGGTAGGACTCATCGGTGCGGCAATTGGTGCCTCAAGGTTGTAGGGAAAGGCGTATCCGACCTGAGGCGACAGTTTCTTCTAACCGCTCGGTTACAAATTGCAGTTCAACTGAAATCTGTGCTATGATTATAAATCGTGCGGACGCATAGCTCAGTTGGTTAGAGCACTACGTTGACATCGTAGGGGTCACTGGTTCGAGTCCAGTTGTGTCCATTTTAATGAATAGGCTCAAAGTGATGACTGGTAAGGGTTTCCAGGTTATTATACTGTTCTAGAGTTTGTCTTTAAACCTATCACTAACGGGCATCTGACCTAAATAACAGACATAAACTGACCTAACGGTGACCTAAGTGTTAAATTGCTTCTGACCCTCTTGTATAGCTGGTGGTGGGCTGATACCTAAAATCGTGCCATCAAGCCTTACAGACGATTCTAGAAGGAGTACTCTAACAATCTGATAGCAATACTCAATCTTTAATATCTAATCAACATAAACACACTTAAG
>JALYGX010000203.1 GCA_030776905.1 Cyanobacteriota bacterium
ATCAGTTTTAAGTTAGGATTGCTACTTATAGGAAAACAGATAGTATCATTTAATGCGAGTTCTATAATGCGAGTTTTACTCCTGTATCCCCTCTTTCCTGAATCGTTCTGGTCATTTGACAAAGCACTAGAACTAATTGGGCGAAAAGTTTCACTCCCACCTCTAGGCATGATTACTGTCGCGGCGATTTTGCCTCAAACCTGGGACTTTCGCTTAGTAGACCGCAATGTGCGATATGAAACTGAAGCGGACTGGGCATGGGCAGATTTGGTGATCATCTCAGGGATGATTGTCCAGAAACCCGATATGCTGCACCTGATTCGCGAGGCAAAGCGGCGCGGCAAGCTAGTAGCGGCAGGTGGTCCCTATGTCACCTCAGTTCCAGAGGCAGCGCAGGAAGCAGGAGTAGACTTTTTAATTTTGGATGAGGGTGAAATTACTTTACCGCTGTTTGTTGAAGCCCTAGAACGAGGAGAAACTTCAGGCATAATCCGCGCTAACGGTGAAAAGCCTGATGTCGCGACTACACCCATTCCCCGATTTGACCTACTGGAGCTGAGAGCCTACAACGAGATGTCGGTACAGTTCTCGCGGGGCTGTCCGTTCCAGTGCGAATTCTGCGACATCATCGTGCTCTATGGGCGTAAACCCCGTACTAAAACACCTGCGCAACTGCTGGCTGAGTTGCAGGCTCTCTATGACCTGGGTTGGCGGCGTTCGGTTTTCCTGGTGGATGATAACTTTATTGGCAACAAGCGCAATGTTAAGCTTCTGCTACGTGAACTGGGTCCTTGGATGGCAGAGCGCGGCTATCCCTTCCGCCTCTCAACAGAAGCCTCGGTGGACTTAGCACAGGATGAGGAACTTTTAAGGTTGATGGTTGAGGCTAACTTCGGGGGAGTGTTCTTGGGGATCGAGACACCAGACACCGATAGTCTGTCTCTGACTCAGAAATTCCAAAATACGCGCAATTCTTTAATTGAATCCGTCGAGACAATCAATCGGGCGGGATTGAGCGTGATGGCTGGTTTTATCTTGGGCTTTGATGGTGAGAAGGCTGGGGCAGGCGATCGCATTATTGAGTTTGTAGAAGCAACGGCAATCCCTAAAGCCATGTTCGGGATGCTCCAGGCACTGCCCAACACTGCCTTATGGCAGCGTCTGGAAAAGGAAGGTCGTCTGATAGAGGAGAATAAGGAAACTCAGGGTCACCAGATGGCACTGATGAACTTCGTGCCTACGCGATCGCCTGAAGAATTAGCCCGCGAGTATGTAAACTGCTTTTGGGAGCTGTATGAACCGAGCCGCTATCTGTCCCGCGTTTATCGGCACTTTATGACCATGAAGCCATCTCCGAATAAAGTCCCGTTCCGGATGCTGGAGCCAATTGAGATAAAGGCAGTGCTGACGATCTGCTGGCGGCAGGGAATCAAGCGCAGCACCCGCTTCCAGTTCTGGCGTCAACTCTTTGCAATCATGCGGCGCAATCCAGGCATATTTGTGCCTTACCTGAGCAACTGCGCCCTAATCGAACATTTCATCCATTACCGTGAAACCGTGCGGGACAAAGTCGAAGAGCAACTGGCTGAATATCTTACAGGAAAAGTCAATTCTCACTCCTCAGCCGTCCTGAGTCGTTAAGCGATGCTTGAATCACTCCCACAAAGCTTAGTTTCTGCTAGTGCAGAGTCTATAGCGGTTTTCAATTGACGGCAATACAAGTCGTTCGTAGGAACACGATATTATCGTGCCCTTACCCCGTAGTTTATGCAAGTGAAATCAAGTCCGTCAGCATTGGTATTACCTAGAGGCGGGTTTAACGAGGTTATCTCTGGTCACCGTAAACTATCGGTACACCCGCCCCTAAAACTGCAATTTACGAGAATGATGCTAGCGGACATGATATGAGATAGCCTGCTCCTGATGATCGGGACAAAGACACTTTGGAGGTAATTAGTGAGGCACTTTACTCAAAGCGAACCAGGTTTCCTTCCCAACGATACCGTCTACTACTAAGCCATTACGTTTTTGAAACGCTAGCACAGCCGCCTCTGTGTTGGGTCCGAATACACCGTTAAACACATCGTTAAAATCCTTAGCTGCATACAGAACCTTTTGCAAGGTAATAACGACCTGACCTTGGTCGCCTCGTCGCAGCATTGGCATATTGACAGGCGCACCGGAGTAAAGAGCTTGCCAAGTTAGCTGTCCTACAATACCATCTTCAACCAAAAAGACTCTGTGTTGGAAGGTTTTAACTGCACGTTCGATTGTGAAATCAAAAATTCCATTCAAGGAGCCGTTGTAAAGGTCGTACTGACTTAACAGTTCTTGCAATTCTATGACAGCTTGTCCTTTTGCGCCGCGTCGCAGTACTGGCTTTTTGAGTTTGGCTTGAGCTTTTACTGTTGCTCTATTGGTCAATGTTTTAGTTGATTCAGAAGGTGACATACTTGTGTTTTAGTGAATTAGTCTGGTCTACTTTTCTAAGTTACTGTTAGTAACTATGGATTCACTTCACACAGTTAGTTCATTCAATAGGATGCTTTAGATTCACTCCTCCAGTTCACCTATTAGTAGGATGTGCCAATCTGCTTGCGCTCCACGAGAGCGAAGCTGAGTTAGAGGATCTTAGTCCAAAAGCCATCTCCGGGAAACTACTGAGTAAATTTTTCTCAGGTAACGTCGCTTTAAGCATTTTCACGGTTAACTCGCGGGAAAAAGTGTGGCTTACTAATGTAAAGAAAAAATAAAAGTGTATCAACTCTAGGGGAGATAGAGACAAAAACTTGTTGACTGAGAACAGGTCAATCGAGTTACTGAAATCTATATCCTGCCGAAGATCGAGACACTAACAAGTCCGTAATCAACCCCTAAAAAACTGAGTCAAACTTAAATGGATCGAGGAGCGCTACTGAATCGGATGACAAATCGCATCCGGCAATCTCTAGAGCTACCGGAAGTTTTGTCAGCAACTGTAACAGAAATGCGCTCATTTCTGAAGACAGACCGGGTGAAGGTTTACCGCTTTGGAGCCGATGGTACTGGGCAAGTGATTGCTGAATCGGTTGACCAAAACCGTCTTCCCTCACTGCTGGGCTTATACTTTCCGGCGAGTGATATTCCCCCTCATGCCCGCGAGATGTTTGTTAAGGCGAGAACGCGCTCCGTTGTTGATATTCCCAGGCAGCAGATTACCCTCTCGCGATTAGATTGCCCTGACACAACGGGGGATTTGACCCTTAAAGATGTGCAGGAACAGCCGATTGGAGATATCCTCCAGCGTCCAGTCGATCCGTGTCACGTCCAATACCTCACCAGTATGGGAGTGCAATCGTCTCTGGTTGTCCCTATTTTGGAGGGTCAAAAATTGTGGGGCTTACTTGCTTCACACCACGCACAACCCAAAGCCTTCTCAGAGACGCATCTGAAGATTGTTCAGATGTTCGCCGATCAAGTATCCATTGCGATTTCCCAATCCAATCTACTGTTCCACACCAGAGAACAAGCTCGTCGCGAAGCCCTGATCAACGAGATTTCCACCCTACTCCACTCGCCCATCCCGATCCAGGAAATCTTGCAAATTGTCTTAGAGCGCTTGGTTAATGCTGTTGAGGGTTCGGGGGGCAGACTTTATCTCAAGGGCATTAATCAAAGTCTAACGGCTGAACTCTATACCTGTGGCGTGCAGCCCGTAATGAGTGACAATCAGTCGCCACGACTGGAGACTTATCCGTTTTGGCAGCGAATCATCGGGAGCGCAGACAGGCTTACCCTGACACCTCAAGCCGTAGACAGCCAAATAGCAGCAGCATGCAGCAACTCAATTCTCACCCCTTACATCGTTACCGACATCTACCAGGAGCCGAGTCTAACTGACGTTACGCCTTTTTTCCGTGCGAGTGCCAATCGCTCTCTATTAGTCATGCCGCTTTGTTATGCCAGACAAGCTCTCGGCTGCCTGAGCATTTTCCGAGAGGAGATTGATACCGACATTGTTTGGGCGGGGAGATTTGACCCCGATGAGCGGCAGCAACGAGTACGGACTTCCTTTGAAGCTTGGCGAGAACTCAAGCTAGGTCAAGCAAGGGAGTGGACAAAGGAAGAACTGGAAATTGTTCAGGCACTTTCGACCCACTTAACGATGGCAGTCATGCAAAATCGCCTCTATCAGTGGGAACACCAGCAGCGCATTTTAGTTGAGATGCGCAACGCTGAACTCAAATCAGCCCGCGCTGCTGCCGAAGAAGCCAACCGTCTCAAATCAGATTTTCTTTCATCGACCAGTCATGAGTTGCGCACGCCCCTCGCCTCGACGCTGAACTATTTGAAACTCCTCAACGAAGGCTTTTACGACAGTGAGGAAGAACTCAAAGAATACCTCAAGGTTGCCCATCAGTCAGCGACAAATCTCGTCGCTATCATTAACGATGTTCTCGACCTTGCCAAAATTGAAGCGGGTCGTATGCATGTTGAGTTCGATCGCCTAAATTTATCAGAGTTGCTAGAAGAACAATGCGGCTTATTCAGACCGGAAAGTCGCCGCAAACAAATTCCCTTGGTGATTGAGTCCGAGCTTGAAACAGTCTATGCCGACTTAGTCAAGCTCAGGCAGATTTTGACTAACCTCATCTCTAACGCTTTCAAGTTCACCGCCCAAGGTGAGATTCGGGTGAATGCAGTTCCCTACGAGGCTTGCCCCGATCTCGTCAAAATTTCCGTGACGGATACCGGAATTGGCATTGATCTGGCTCAACAAGAGCGGCTGTTTGAACCGTTTGTGCAGGCAGATGGCTCGGTAAAGCGACGCTATGGCGGCACAGGTCTGGGTTTAACAGTTTGCAAGCGGCTGGTAGAGCTGATGGGTGGTGAGATTTGGATAAGCAGCGCTGGTCAAGGACAGGGAACAACTGTAAGTTTTACGCTGCCGCGCACATCCCCAGCCGAAGATTTAAAAACAGTTGAAAAACACAATTCCAGGACAACCAACAAAAGCCGATGAATGTTTTACTCGTAGACGATGATTACCTCTTAGCCAAAGGCACAGCTAAACTGCTTGAGCGCCTTGGCGATCATCAAGTTTTAATCACTGATTCTCCTGAAGAAATTTTCCGGCGCACCCATGCCGGAGAGGTAGACCTAGTGCTGATGGATGTCAACCTGCCTGAAGCCCAGTGGAATGGAGAAGAAGTCAGTGGTGCCGACATTGCTCAAATTCTCAAAACGAACCCGCAGTCTGCTTCCATACCCATTATTTTGGTGACAGCTTACGCCATGCAAGGCGAGCAGCAAAAGCTATTGGCAACTTCCCAAGCCGATGGGTTCTTTGCCAAACCGATTACCGAGTATGGACCACTGCTACAGTTAATGGCTCAACTCCACGAAAATCTTTCTGCCTCGTCTTCTCGTTAAGGACATTGGATAAATCAATGAGAGTTGAAGACAAAAGACAGATTGAACAAGAGCGATTGAGCTGGGCGATCGCTCAAGCGATTCGCCAGTCAATGGACTTAACGGAAATTCTGGAAACCACAGTCATTAAAATCCGGCAGTTCCTTGCCTGCGATCGCGTCATCATCTACCGTTTCAATCCCGACTGGAGTGGTGTTGTTGTTGCCGAGTCTGTTGCAGCGCCTTGGACTTCTACCTTAGACAAAATCATCACTGACTCCTGCTTTCAGACCAAGTGGGTTGAACTGTACAAACAAGGTCGAGTCAAGGCGATCGCTAATATTCACTCCGCCAACCTCAACCCCTGCCATATCGAGCTGCTCACCAAGTTTCAGGTGCAAGCCAATATGGTCGTGCCAATCCTGCAAGGCAGCGGCAAAGACTGGGACGCAACCCCCCCTGAGCAAGAGCCAGATGTTTCCATTCCCAGTCGGCTTTGGGGCTTACTCATTGCCCATCAGTGTGAAACTCCCAGGCAGTGGGAGCCACAAGAAAGCGATCTGCTCTTTGCACTCTCCACCCAGCTTGCCCTCGCCATTCAACAAGCGGAGCTTTATCAACAAGCGAAAGCCGAGGTTTTTCGGCAGCGGCGGATGGCAAGTCAGCTCTCAAAGCTCAACCGTTCAGTAAGGATGCTGCTGGAATGCAATAAGTTACTTGCCGAGGCAACAGAAGAATCGAAGCTACTTCAGGATATCTGTCAGATCGTTACTACAGTGGGAGGATATCAACTCGCTTGGGTTGGTTTAAGGGATTCTCAGGAGACTGACCCGCTTTTGGTCAAGGGACAGGCGTTTGAGTCAGGAGACTTTGCCAACCCATCCCTTACCGAGTCAGGGTTGGCAGACAGTGGTGATGATTTCATTGCCCAAGCGATTCGCACATCTGAACCGTGTTTGGTGCAAAACCTAAAACTAATGGCGGCAGGTGTTCAACACGATTATGCCGTTGCGATCGCTTTGCCTTTGCGCTTTGAGGAAATTGTCGGTATTTTGACCATCTACTCAAAACAAGCCAACGCTTTTGATGTCGCCGAAGTCGAACTCCTCAAAGAATTAGCCGAAACTCTCTCTCATGGTTTGATGAGCTTGAGAGCAAGGAGCCTGCTCAAACAAACCAACGAGCGATTACAACGGGAAATTCGCGATCGCCATCACGCCGAGGTAGCTTTACGGGAAAGCTACAATCTTCTACATACCGTAATCGACACCACTCCGGATGTTGTCTTTGTCAAAAACTTGGACGATTGCTATCTACTGATGAACTTGCCAGGAGCAAGCCTGTTCAACAAACTGCCAGAAGAAATTATTGGACAGGATGACACCGCTCTGCTTCCCCCTGAGGCGGCTGCCCGAGTTCAAGCCAATGATCGTAGCATTATGGAGTCCAACACCTGCCAAGTCTTTCAGGAAGTTTTCGTCATTCAAGGTGAAGAGCGGACGTATCTCGTCTCCAAAAGTCCCTATCGCGATTCTGAAGGCAACGTTCTAGGTCTTGTGGGCTTTGCCAAAGATATTAGCCCTCTTAAACAGACCAAGGAAGCACTACGTCGCGCCAACGAGGAATTGGAACAACGGGTTCTCTTACGCACAGCAGAACTCTCCCAAGCCAATGCCGAGTTAGTTCGCTCCAACACTGAGCTAGAACAGTTTGCCTATATAGCCTCCCACGACTTGCGAGAACCCCTGCGAAAAATCAAAAGTTATGCGGAATTGCTGGCTGAGACTTACCAAGGTCAACTGGATGACACCGCTGATAAATACATCACCTATGTTACAGATGGTGCCACCCGGATGCAGGCTCTGATTTCAGACTTGTTAACCTACTCGCGAGTGGGTCGAGGAAATCTAACGTTGGAGGGAACCAATCTTGCAACCGTCCTAGAGCAAACTCTAGGAGATTTAAGTGTTAATATTGCTGAGACTAGCGCTCTAATTACGGCTGACCCACTCCCAACTGTTCGAGCCAACGGGCAACAAATGGCACAGTTGTTCTTAAACCTAATTGCTAATGCGATAAAATTCCGTGGCGACGCAACGCCAAAGATTGAGGTTAAAGCCGAATTGCAAGACAAAGAGTGGCTAGTTGCTGTTCGGGATAATGGTATCGGTATCAAACCTCAATATGCCGAGCGAATTTTTGAGATTTTCCAACGTCTGCATAGCCGGGAAAAGTATCCGGGTACAGGGATTGGATTGGCAATTTGTCGAAAAATTGTGGATCGACACGGTGGAAGGATTTGGATCGAATCACAATTGGGTCAAGGAACTACGTTCTATTTCACCCTACCTGTATCTTGTTCACTTACTTAGAAAGCTGTCGCACCCCTAGTTTCAACTGGCAGAGTGTGATGTTTACTGGAGCTAACTATGTCTGATAAACCCCTTCAAGTCCTGTTAGTTGAAGATGACCCTGGGGATATAGAGCTTACTGAGGAAGCACTAAAAAAATCTAAACTGCTAATCGCTCTGAATGTCGTTAACGATGGCGAAGAAGCGATCGCCTACTTGCGCCAAGAGGGGGAGTACGCTGAGGCTCTACGACCCAGCTTAATTTTACTAGACCTCAACCTTCCTGGTATGAACGGGCGAGAGGTTTTGCAAGAAATCAAAAATGACGATCGCTTTCGGTTAATTCCAGTTGTGGTTCTCACTACCTCAGATTTACAGAAGGATATTTTGAACAGCTACGAACTAGGAGGTAACTGCTATCTTACGAAACCTGTCAGTCTGAAAGAGTTTATGAAAATTATTCAGTTCATAGAAGCTTTCTGGTTGACCGTGGTGAAACTTCCTACTCAAGAACTATAAGTGATGAAGCAAGCCAATCCCATTAAAATTCTTCTTATAGAGGACGATTACCAGGATGTTGAGTTGATCGAGGCATACCTGGGTAAGTCGAAAAACTGCCGAGCTATTCTCCAACCTGCTGAAACCCTTTCCGAAGGTCTGGAATGCCTCAATCGGGGAGGAATTGATATTGTACTTTCAGATCTTTCCTTACCCGATGAGCAGGGACTGGACACATTTCGCCAGCTATATGCCGAATTTCCCCAAGTGCCGATCATCATTTTGAGCGGACTGGATGATGAAGAGGTAGCGGTGCAGGCACTCTCCTTAGGTGCACAGGACTACTTGATTAAAGGATTATTCAACAACAATGTATTAACACGAGCTATCCGCTATGCCCTTGAGCGGCAGCAACTGCGCTCGGAGCTAACTCAGCTCAATCAAAACTTAGAACATCGGGTATCAGAACGTACAGCCGAACTCGAACAGGCAAACGAGCGGCTCTTACGCTTGGAAGCTGAACTGCGCCGCTCGCTTGCCCAAGAAAAAGAACTTAGTTTACTCAAATCCCGAATTATCACCACGATTTCCCATGAATACCGCACGCCCTTGACAACGATTGCCTCTTCTGCGGAGCTGCTGGAAGTGTACCGCCATAACTGGGAAGATGCCAAGCAACTCAAACATTTTCACCGGATTCAATCTACTGTCAAGCACTTGACTACCTTAGTTAATGATGTGATGTTCATTAACAAAGCTGAATTTGAACAACTGGAATTCAATCCCGCTCCTCTAAACTTAGCAACATTCTTGCAGGAATTAGTGGATGAGCTGCGGCTTAAAATTAGTGATAAATATAGCCTAAATTTTATAAATATTGGTGATTGTCAGCCGCTCTATCTCGATGCCCAGGTGTTAAGGAAAATCTTCACCAATTTAGTTTCCAACGCCATTAAGTTTTCTCCTGATGGAGGTAAAGTCTCTGTGCAACTCACTTGCGACAATAACCATGTAATTTTCTCTTGTGAGGATGAGGGAATTGGTATTCCTAAAGAAGACCTAGATAACTTATTTGACTCCTTTAGTCGAGCCAGTAATGTCGGCACAATTG
>JALYGX010000204.1 GCA_030776905.1 Cyanobacteriota bacterium
CTAATTGGCAAGATTTAGCCAAGCACGTTACGGGCAAGCACTGGCGTGAAGTCTTTTTGCTAGCGGTAGAAATGGCAAAAAGTACTGCTCAGGCTGATGTATTACTTATTTTGATGAAAAAAGAAGCCGATGCCAGTATCACTTCAGATCCATATTTAATGAATTTTTTCACTTGGGTTCAAAACCAATCAGCTTATTTGCCAGGTTCCTTCCCTCCAGCCTTAAGGCGCATTTCTTATCTTCTTCTTTCAGATGCTTTCGTTCCCAACTTTATCTTTGTGGATGCACTAAACGGTAATCCTAGTCTTAATGATGAAAGTAAAAGCACTCTGAAAAATGCCATAGAAGATTTCATCCAACTTGAAACCAATTTCACATATATTCTTACATCTGATCATAGCTTCCGTAGGAGAGGTTCGGGTTCATATAGCTTTGCAATAGGATTTTGTTTTAGGCTTATCTTTAACCTCGAAATAGAACTACAAGAAATACTTCAAAACTTAGTTAAAGGATTTTCGGATGATAACAAAAGAAGCTATGAGCGTTGGTGGGCATCTGGAGGTGAAGCCTGGATCGAAAAGTTAAGAGCTATCATGCTTGATTATCGTAATACCGATCAGCAGTGGCAGTTCAGTCCACAGCAGAAAGAAGTGCTTAAAGAGTATTACGATACTAATTTATTTTTGGTCGGGTGTCTAAATAGTGCTTGTGCAGTGAGGGATGAGGTGAGTGAGAAGATTAAAGAAACTTTGTTTTTACCTATTGCAGAGACTGAGAATCGTCAGCAGCAAACGTAGCAGATGAATGAGCTGTAAATTTGAATAGAAATATTTTAATAGAGAGCGAACGATATTGTTGGCGATACTGAAATTGAAAGAAGGAGAAGAAGCCAAAATGTCTAAAGAATTATTTGATTTGTTGAGACAAGCAGATGCCGTCACCCCTGATGAGCAATTGCAACTCATCGCCCAGTTAACGCAAAAACTACGACGCTGCGAAATTAAACGCAAACCACGCCGTAGCATGATGGAATTTATGGGAATAGCACCCAATCTAATGGGTGGCATGGATGCTCAAGAATATGTCACTCGCATGACGCGCGGCGAGTTTCCAGAGTTAGAAATTGAAGCAATGGAATCGAAAAAAGAGAAACAAGAGTGAACTCAAGTAGTATTACGATGCCAATAAATCAACGAGGGTGAGTGATAACCCTCGCGTTAACGCTGATAAAAATCATTAGAAAATTCAATTAATAAACACTTAACTTATAAACGGAGAGAATGTAAGCTGGATTCCAGTGACACAGGTGAGAGGAATCCTTCATGCAGAAACCTTTGACGAACCCGTCAGAACACCTAGAGGATTAAAGCCATGCTAGATATTAAACCTCGCGATGTTCAAGTCGCCTCGATTGCTGCTGCCAATACTACCGTTTTGCGATCGCGCACTTGGGAGAGACTCAAATTTGAAGTCGAATACTCCCTGCAACGCGGCACTACTGCCAATTCCTATCTTATTCAAGCCGATAAAACCGCGCTTATCGATCCCCCAGGTGAGTCGTTTACCGAGATTTTCCTGTATCAATTGCAGCAGTCTGTAGAGTTGCAGCCGTTAGATTACATAATTTTGAGTCACGTTAACCCAAACCGGATGGTGACGCTCAAAGCCTTGCTAGAATTAGCGCCACAAGTGACGTTTGTTTGTTCTAAACCGGGTGCGATCGCCCTGCAAAGTGCCTTAAGAGAGCAAGAACAATTATTAAAAATATGGGTGCCAAGGGCAGAAGAATCCTTAGACTTGGGCAACGGTCATCAACTCCAATTTATCTCCGTTCCCACCCCACGCTGGCCCGATGGACTTTGTACCTACGACCCCGCATCTCGTATCCTGTTTACTGATAAACTCTTTGGTTGCCATGTCTGCGCTGATGAAGTCTTTGATGAAAATTGGAAGCGCTTAGACGAAGACCGACGCTTCTACTATGATTGCCTTCATGCGTCTCAATCCCGACAAGTGGAAGTAGCGCTTGATAAATGGGCGGCTTTCTCAGCTAAAATTTACGCTCCCGGTCATGGGCCAGTTGTACGTTACAGCCTCAGCCGACTCACCCACGACTATCGTACATGGAGCCAGCAGCAGAAAGAGCAGGACTTGACAGTAGCGCTGATTTATGCATCAGCTTATGGGAACACAGCAACTTTAGCGCAAGCGATCGCAAAGGGCATCACTAAGGCAGGCGTCGCTGTAGAATCGATTAACTGTGAATTCGCCGACCCGACAGAAATTGAAGCTGCCGTGCAAAGATGCGATGGCTTTATCATCGGTTCCCCGACCCTAGGGGGACATATGCCAACCCAAGTACAAACCGCCTTGGGAATTGTCCTCTCCACTACTGCCAAAACCAAGTTAGCAGGTGTTTTTGGTTCCTATGGCTGGAGTGGGGAAGCGGTCGATGAGATTGACAGCAAACTCCAAGATGCGGGTTATCGCCTCGGCTTTGAAACAATTCGGGTCAAGTTCAAACCCGATGATGCCACTCTTCAAAAGTGCAAAGAAGCTGGCACGGATTTTGCTCAAGCGTTGAAAAAGTCCAAGAAATTCCGCACTCCTTCACAAGCCGTCAGTAACTCCCAAATTGACCGTACCGCCCAAGCCCTGGGGCGAGTTGTCGGTTCCTTGTGCGTGTTAGCTGCCAAGCGCGGTGAACTCACCAGTGCCATGCTTGCGTCTTGGGTAACCCAAGCAAGTTTTAATCCCCCTGGTTTAACCGTTGCCGTAGCCAAAGATCGGGCGGTAGAGTCTCTAACTCATACGGGAGATAAGTTTGTCTTGAATATTTTGAAAGAGGGGATGAATGTAAGGCGGCACTTCCTCAAGCCGTTTACTCCAGGGGAAGACCGTTTTGCAGGTTTAGAGACGCGGGAAGCTGAAAACGGTTGTCCCATTATCAATGACGCCCTCGCCTATTTGGAATGCACGGTTAAGAGTCGGATAGATTGCGGCGACCACTGGCTGGTTTATGCGGTTGTTGATAATGGTAAGGTGATACAGTCTACGGGCATGACGGCAGTGCATCACCGCAAATCGGGCAGCCAGTACTGATGTTTGTTGATGTCCCTACTCGCTAGGGAAACTAATTGGATGGAAAAACATATTTTCATCTAACCGCCGTATCCTTCAAGAATGTCCAACTCAACTGGCTCTAATTTGCTCATGTAGTAGCTGCGTTGTGTCAGGCGCGAGTGGAAGTCCGACGAGCGCACTGAATAGTAATAACTACTCCAAAAACTAAATATAAGAGTTGAAATTACAGATAAACACAGATGTTTTGCTAGTTTGAAAAGGTTTTTCAATGAGATTATTAAGTATAGTTAATCACAGGAATTTTGATAGCTAGAGTTTGAGAAATATTCCTTATGGAAGAAGTCATTTCCTTCCTGTGGTAGAAGACTCGCTCATACTCCAGTTGTAAATTGAAGATCAAGGAGTTACCGCTACAAGAAGTAACTCTTACTGGAGATAGAAGCAAGGAAGGGAAGAAATTATGGCATACGGAGATCGACCGGGAAGCAATTACGTTACTGAACCCCCCGTCATTAATCAAGTGGTCGAATATCACGATC
>JALYGX010000205.1 GCA_030776905.1 Cyanobacteriota bacterium
TCAGGGTTCGATTCACCCTTGACATTCCACTTTCACAGACTTCTGCAAGAAGTCTAATATTTGAAAGGAGCAAAACCAACAATGACAGCATCTGCACACAACATCCTATCCAAAGTTACATCCTTTATAGGTTTAGCGATCATGACCATTTTCCAACCGCTCTTGGAAGTAATATGCAACATCGTTGTTAGCAAAGAAAAAGCGCTGGAATGGCATTACCAGATGGCGGAGTGGCAAGCTGAGAATGATGAAGTAGCAAAACTAGCTTAGAACGTCAACAGCAACACTGAAAAGGAGCATCCCAGCGTTGTCATCTCATCAGGTAAGGCGTATAGCTGTACGCACCTACGAGGGCAAATTTATAAAAACGGGATGCATCCCTATAAAATTAACTGGATGCCACAGTTGACAAGTAGTTGGCTCCAGAAAGGGTGAGTAGTATGAATGAGTAATTTATTCAATTCAAAACTCAAAATTCCAAATTCCAAACGTTCATCACCCCCTAATGACCAACCCCTGCGAAGCTTAATTGCCAGTCAAATTGCTGCCGCACCACATCAACGGATTACCTTTGCCGAGTACATGGACTTGGTACTGTATCATCCAGAGCAAGGTTATTACGCGACTGGCGCTGTCAACATTGGGTCAGAGGGTGACTTTTTTACCTCACCTCACTTAGCTAAGGATTTTGGGGAATTACTTGCCGAGCAGCTTGCCGAAATGTGGGCGATTCTGGGACGCCCAACTTTGTTTACTCTGATAGAAATGGGAGCGGGTCAAGGACTTTTAGCGGCAGATGTACTGCATTACTTATACCGTCAGCATCCTCAGTGTTTTGAGTCTGTAGAGTACATCATCGTAGAGAAGGCAGCCGGCCTGATTACCCAACAACAGCAGCTACTAGAGAAATTACTACTGACGACGGCAGATCAATCACAACAATTACCTATACGCTGGTGTTCCTTAGAAGAAATACCAGAAGACTCGATTACGGGTTGCTGTTTCTCTAATGAACTCGTGGACGCCTTACCCGTGCATCAAGTTGTGCTTGAAGAGGGACAACTGCGGGAAATTTATGTTACGACAGCCGACGCAACTGGGGCTAGTGAAGCGTTAGACGGAGTAGCGTTGTCTCAAATTAACTTTGTAGAAGTCACAGATACCCCTTCAACGCCTCAGCTAACGCAGTATTTTGACTTTGTCGGAGTTAATTTAATGTCGGGTGCTTACCCAAATGGCTACCGTAGTGAGGTCAATCTGGCGGCTCTAGATTGGTTAAAGAGTGTAGCTAATCGATTGCATCGGGGATTCTTGTTGACGATTGATTATGGCTATTGTGCTGATCGCTATTATCAACCAGCTCGTCATCAGGGGACGTTACAGTGCTACTACCAGCATCAGCATCATGACAACCCCTATCTATATGTTGGGCATCAAGATATCACCGCTCATGTAGACTTTACTGCCTTAGAGCGTCAAGGAGACTTGTGCGGATTGCAAAAGGTCGGCTTTACTCAACAGGGGTTGTTTCTGATGGCACTGGGATTAGGCGATCGCATTTCGGCTCTTTCCGGGCGCGATAGCGCTCGTGGTGAAGCGATCGCGGGAGCGCAAGACGTGATGACAATTATGCGCCGTCGTGACGCCTTACACCAACTCATTGACCCAAGGGGGTTGGGAGGTTTTGGTGTTTTGGCTCAAAGTAAGGGATTGACCCTAGAGGAAGGAGAGCCATCGCTTAAAGGTTTGAGCATACCACCGATGATGTAACGGGCAATAGCTGATTATTTCCCTACTGCCTACTCCCCTTCACCAAGGCTAATGACTTATTGCTGCCAACCTGTACTAGTGGCTATTTATTTAAGTATCAAACGCGGATACTCAAGTTCAGCCTCCCAGAAGTAAACGCGAGCGCAATATCCAGATGGGTTTGTACAGACAGTCTCTATAGAAATGTTACTGGGGTCAACAACATCCAGCACAATTGACGCGGCTTGTCCTGGAGAAAGTCTCTTCGACTCAGGCCCAACCTTTTCTGTATCTTTGTAAACATTAACAATAACGTCAGGACTATCCTTGTCGTTATCGCGCATCCCAAAGGATAGCCTTAACGTTTGAAAGGTTACTCCCGCTTCGTTTGGCTTAAGTCTACACGTTATTGACGCACTGCTATTGCCCGGTGCCATAAACAGCCTTGAGGTGTAAACCGCTTTACCTACAGAAACATCTTCTCTCCGACGAGTTGAGTTGCCAATTCCTGTACTAACACACGGCCGTCTCAGGAGAAACATAGAGAGCGGTGCTTCTTGAGCGATTTGCCTGCCTTGGGGGAATAGAGCCAAGAACAGCATTGTACTGGCGATAATTTTGCTAATCAACTTTGTTTTTTTGTAATGAGAGACAGCCCACGCTTTCCCAGCGTCAATGTACATAATGCCATCTATACGGTAGTCAGACAAAGTGCGATTTGCTTACCCAATAGCTTTACTTAACGCGAACACCTTCATCTTCCATCTATCAATTATGGAACTTACGCACCACTAGGTCAATGTATCTATCCTGATTTGCTGTCTCTGCAAGTAGTCATTAATTATCCTTTCGCTAGAGTTTTTAAGGTTCTATTAAGAACTCTTTCCCTCCTGTCTAAAGGCTGAACTAAAAGCACGCCCAACTGCCTATAATGCCCTGAATCAATTTCCTACTAATGCCTTTTATGTATCTTAATAGTAGCTTCTTTTAGTTGTGTTTTTTAGATGAAGCCCGTCGATAACTATAGCTTTAATTAAAAAGTTTGGTTAACCTTTAATTATCAGGTACGACACATCTAATGGCGGCAAATTAAACAACTCACATTTTTTGAACTTGTAGGTTGTTTCTTTAAAGCGAAACCTGGCACTATGCTCCGTAGAGTTTATTGAGTTTCGTGCCTTAATCCAACCTAAGGACGTTATTTAATTGCTGTTCCTAATACTAACCCCAAACACGCTTTAAATAAAATGTCACCTCACCCAATTGATTAGATAGGTGCTGCATTTTATAGGGGAAAAGTATCTACCCGGATTTTTTTCAGTTCTCTAAAATCGGTTGCTTACTCTAGTCCTACAAAACTCAGCACGTTGCAGTGTAAATCTTTGTTAATTTTGCCTGAAATTACTCTTTATGCTGCTGATTTTATTAAATGTGATTTGCCCTTGAAAGACAATTAAAATAAATGGAATTATGTCTATCTCATCGGTTTTAAAAAAGTTATCTATACTGACTGCTGGAGTAGTAGTTTTTGCTTGGGGAACAGTTGGAAAAGCACAGGCTGCTTTAATTACAACTTTATCAGATCCAGCATTAGATAATGCTAGTGTTGTTGATTTTGAAGCGGCTACACCAGGTACATACACTTCTCTTACACTGGGTGAAGTAACTTTTGCAACTCCCTCCGATCGAGTAGAGTTTATTTCCGTAGCTTACAGTGGTAACTACAATACAAAAGGTCAATCTTTACAGAATACATACGATATGCGAGGGTTTAGCAGTCTAGATATTAGTTTTTTTAGACCTACCCAGGCATTCGGATTTAATTGGGGAGCCTCTGATGCGCCTTGGACATTGACAGCATTTGATTCTACGGGAACTGTTCTTGATTCTCAGTTTTTGCCAATTACTAAAGCATCTAACGCTGGTGATTTCGTTGGGATTAATGCTGGAAGTTCACTGATTAGTTATGCAACTTTAGCAACAACGAATTTTAATGATTATGTGTTCATCGATAACTTTAGGCATGCTAAATCTGCTTGCCATTAGATATTAAGCTTTGCTGACAGGCTGACGCTCAGGCGATCGCCTACGTACTCGTATCAGTTAATCTCCTCAGTACGCCGCGATTAAATAAAGTACTGATTGAGAATATAGGCGATCGCACCACAAAACTCCTCGTACTGCCCATTAGCATCAGGTTTCTCGTAGCCTTGAGCGAACAATAGTGTCTCTTCGTCAGTAAGTCCTTCGATAGCTAGCAAGGCTCCATCAATCGCCGCACTCCGCATCAGCCTTAGCTTTGCAATGCCGAGTCCAAGCTTTTCAATGGTTGTTTTAGCAGCTTGTTGCTTGTCTAACTCATCGGTTGGCAGGATTTCACCAGAAGCTGCGTATCGAAAGAAACTAGCACAGTTCTCATCTAAAGGCGAAACCATCAGTTGCTCATCGTACCACTTATCTTTCTTAACTCCACAGTGCTGAGGTTCTCTGGGTTCTCTGTCTCTTTGACATGAAGCTAGTAGATTCCTGTACTCCAACGCTAATTTGGGATAGATGCTGCGCGGTTTGAGGTGTTCGATATGGCTGTTCTCTTTGGTGATAGCCATCCCGCAGTAACAACAGATATACCCTTGCTCCTGTAGCAATGCCTTATGCAGTTGAGTTTTTACTTCTCCTCGACAATCATCCTCGTATGTAGGTTTCCAATCTTCATTAGCGAGTGCCTTTAAGTTTGCTAAAATCTCCGGTTCGTCGCCCTTGCGAATGTATCTCACCGATTCAGAATCTCCTTTCGCCGGAGCAGTACATTTGCCTTCACTAACTCCGGCTCATCAGCTCCGATTTGGTGAGCAATTTGTTGACGCAATTGTCTAGCACCATCGAGATCTCCTTGATCAATGAGTCGAAATAGCTCTAAAAGCTCATCCTTAATTTCCTCCTTACGAGCTGGAGTATCCATCAGGACTTCAAGGATATAATTGCTGTCTCTGCCGAAGGAACTATCTGGACGTTTGGCGACAATACCTTCAGGCGTTGCTTCTAAGATGTAGATGCTATCAGGTTTAACATCGCTAATCACCTGTGGCGAATGGGTGGTGACAATGAACTGACAATTAGGGAATGTTCTCGTTAGTGCCGGAATAATCTCGCGTTGCCACTTTGGGTGCAGATGTAGTTCAATTTCATCAATTAGGACAACGCCGCTACCTTGAAGTGGATCTGGTAAAGATGGATTTGCGATCGCCAAACGCCTCGCCAAATCACCCACCATTGCCAGCAAGCATTTCTCACCATCAGATAACTGATTGATAATGAGTTCTTGACCTTGTTTAGTTACAGTCATTCGTAAAGGCGAACGCCGAACCCGTAAGTTTGAGAAGCCAGGTTGTAATGAATAAATCGATTGTCTCACTGCTTCTATCTGACGGTTCCAATAATTAGGGCTATCTCGTCGTTCTTCATTCTCTAAATCTTCCACAAATCTGAACCACTGAAAAAAGCTACTAAAGCCGATTTGTGTCCCATCTAATGCCTGCTCATAAGCATCTATTTGCTTAAACCAATTTTCGCTTGGAATCTCTAGAGTAATATCAAAAACCGCACGATTGACTGGGTAATAAACTACCAGAGGTATGTTGACTTCAGCATTAGTTTTCCACTGGCGACGTATATTGTCAGTAATTGAATCTAACTCCACTAAATCAATATTTGTATCCGTACTATTTCCTATTTTACGACTAGCTACAGACCACTTTAACTTTTGGGAGTTGAGTGAAATTTTAATTTCGTTTTGTGTAACTACCTTCCCATTTTCGATGTCCTGTTCGTTGAAACCACGTCCTTTGGCGAGGTCTTTTTCCCGTTCATCGTAGGAATTAAAAACATTAAACTTGAGAAACGTATTTCTAGATGTTGGATCAAACTGAATCCGTGCTATGAAGCAGGACAAAAGAATAGAGAGACAGTCAAGAATACTCGATTTTCCCACTCCGTTAATACCAATAAACACAATTGGCTCATCTGTAGGAAATTCCAGCGTCAAATCGCCGATTCCACGGAACGAACTCATTTTCAGGCGCTTGACTCTCATGGTTTTAATTAGGCTGATTGCAGTGGGATAGTACCTTGGTCAAAGACGCTGTTATCTGTACCGATACCCTTGATGATAATGCGATCGCTATATATCTCATACGCCGCAAAACTTAGCTGACTGACAGAATACGCCGTCCATTGCGATCGCCCCACTGGACGAGTACCTCCCCCAGCCCCACAAATTAAGTAAGTAGTACCCTTAATTGACTGACTGCGCTCATAGTGGTGGTCGTGACCGTTGATGTACAGTTGAACGCGATACTTTTGAAAAATGGGCGTTAGGGTTTCAATGAAGGGTTGATTCAGCCCATAGTGACCTGATGAGTAAACCTGATGATGCCCGAATACAATTTTCCAAGGAGCATCACTACCGCTAAGTTCTTGTTCTAACCAAGACAACTGAGTCTTCCAGTCAGCATTATGGTTAGTATCGAGGGCAAAAAACTGTACATCCCCACGACGAAAGGTATAGTAACGCCCCGGCATATTGAAGCCAGCGTAACGGACTTGAGGGTCACCATTCGCTGTGCGGATGTCATGATTACCGAGGCAGGCTTGAAACTTGACGCCATTTTGTAGCAGAACTTGATAAGGTTGCTCAAATACAGCACTAATCTTTTCTATCTCGCCATTGTTATAAATATTGTCACCAGCGAGGATAACTAAATCGTAGGGATTTAGCTGATGATAGCGAGCCATTGCCGCTGCCACAGCATATTGCTCTTGCCCACCCGTCCCCGTATCTGCCACAGAGACAAAGCGCAATAGAGGTTGTCCACTGGCATTGCGTAGAGCGTCTGCTGATTTTAATGGTGTTGGTTCTAAAGTCGGTTTAGTTGTATTAGCCGCACTGGTATTCGTACTGCCATCCGTGCGATCGCCGAATAGTTTGGCTAAAACAGCTATACCCAAGCCACTAAGGCTACTCAAAATCAGAAACTGACGGCGTTTAATACTCATGGATGTTTAGCGTCGAAAGAACAGTCATTCAGCTTTATACCGAAGGCAAGGCAGATAGAAATGATAGATTTGTGCTGTAGTGGCAGCTTCCCGTAAAAATCTATCGTATTTAAGCAGATTGGTGCTGCCTAGGAGGGAGATTCAATGTCAGAAGACCAACAGCAGCCGCCCGAATCAGTAAATTCTCAACCTGAAACGCCGCCGACACCGGAAACGGTAGAGCAATCGCCAACAAGGTTGGAACAGAATCAAGTGCAACCGTTTCTCAAGGCTCAGAGTATTAAAGCTCTACGGGGAACGATTGGACTACTAGAAACTATCGTGGAAAAACTGGAGGCAGAACCAGTTAGGGAAATTCCCCCTACTGTCACTCCTCCTGCAACAACACCAGTTCTAAATACTACGACAGCGACACCAGAACAGGAGTCTGCCAGTAGAGTATCAGTATCAGCGTCTGGAGCGTCTGCCGCTGATACTCCAACAGTAGCGCCCAAACCCACAGCGCAGGAGCTTGCCGATAGGCAACTTCCCTCGCCTACCAAGCCAAAACTGATTGATCGCATCCTACCCAGCTTTCGCAGTCTCCAGGCGTTTTGGGATGCCACGTTGGCGAAAGTCCGCTCCCTACTACCAGCCGCTTGGAATGAAAAGTTGTCGGATTGGGGATTAACAGGTGCGATCGCGGGTATTGTAGTAGTGCTTCTCGTGACAACAGCCGCACTTCTACCAGAAACTCCTGCGCAAGTGGCAAAAGCTCCTCCTAATACCATCGAGGCTCCGCCAGAATTAAAAGCGCCAGAACCGCCGCAACCCGTAGAAGTAGAAACGCCACCTCCACCAGAACTCACTCCAGAGCAAAGCCTGATTGCTGGTATTCAAAATCAAGTCGCTGAAATTACCAACCGCTATGGCAATGGACTGATACAGTCCATTGAAGCCAACTTCCAGGCAAGCCGTCTAATTGTTAAAGTCAGTGATGGCTGGTACGACCTCAAGGAGTCTCAGCAAAACAAGTTAGCCGATGAAATCCTACGTCGGTCTAATGAACTGGATTTTAGCAAACTACAAATTACTGACCTCAAAGAGACGCTACTTGCCCGTAGTCCAGTCGTTGGGTCGAATATGGTAATTTTGAAGCGACAGGACGTAGCAGCAAATCTCTGAAAAGCTGGAGCGTTGAGATAGTTTTCACTCAACCCCTCTTCTTAGCGGCAAAATTACCCTACCTGTTTAGGAAAGATTAAAGAACCAGACAAGCAGGGGTAGCCTAAGACAGCTGACAGTGCCAGTCAAACTAGGGATAGCCTTCTTGAAGCTGAGATATCCGCATGGAATTCAAGGGTTGGCTGGCACAGTCTAGGCTTCAGAAGCAATCTACGAGTTACGAGTACTTCAAGGAGCCGTATCTCTTCCGCAAGCGGGAAGTAATTTCAGTCAACGACCAGGGATAGATGACCACCTATAGCGTTTCTCGAATAACTAAGGTACAGTACAAGGCTTTTGCTATTGGGTTACTTACTGCTGTTGCTGTACTTCATCTATTGGAGAACCGCTATATCTGCTGAAATGTTGATACAATTCCCCCACAACATGAGTTGATAATTCTCTTCCGGCTTATGTAAAGACTCGAAAAAGAAAAATTATTTTACTTGTCACCCAACCTCAGACATACTTATATTGACGCGGGAACTATTCGTTCCTGTATACTCATGCAGATGTTGGCTCGTTGGTGCATTTGTTCCTCTAAGGAAAGAAGGATATGGATTTTCAGCAGACTCCTCCTCCCGAACACGCCTCACATCAGCCAAAGACCAGTAACAAATCAGCTTATCTAAAAGCTCTTAGACCTCGCCAGTGGACAAAAAACCTGGTTATCTTTGCAGCACCTTTGTTTGCTTTTAGTATCAATCTACCCTCCTTGGTGGGTAGCTTTTTGGCATTCGTATTGTTTTGCTGTGCTTCTAGTAGTTTCTACTTGATCAATGACATTGCCGACGTAGAATCAGATAGAAAACATCCTGTCAAGTCTAAGCGCCCAATTGCAGCAGGATTAATCAGTATTCCAGTCGCAATAGGAATGGCAGTAATTCTGCTGGGAAGCGCTATAGTATTCGGCTGGCTCTGGATGCCGAGCTTGGGTGTAACTATTATCTGTTACGCACTGGTGCAAGTTGCGTATAACTGGCGGCTAAAGCGTACGGTTGTTCTGGATATTGTTGCGATCGCTACAGGATTTATTTTGCGAGCTTCTGCTGGCGCTGTAGCCACTAATATTGCTCTATCTCCGTGGTTTTTGCTTTGTACCGCCATGCTGGCTTTATTTTTGGGTGTTGAGAAGCGCAAGGCTGAACTGCGGTTGTCAAAAATCCGAGGCGGCAAGACTCGTTCTGTCCTCAAACGCTATTCCTTGTCCCTACTAACCCGCATGGAGAGTACAGTGACGACGGGAGCTGTTGTCACTTATGCACTTTGGAGTTCCGGTCCCCAAGTTAATGGGGCATCAACTCCCTGGATGCTACTGACATTACCTTTTGTTTTGTATGGTATTTTTCGTTATCAGCTACTGAGCGACCCTCAGGAAATTGATCGCAAAAGTGCTACAACTCTTGAAAAAGGAGGCGAGACTGAGCGACCAGAGGAAATTTTACTAAAAGACTTTCCTATGCTTTTTACTGTTACTAGTTGGGTTATTACAAGTTTTATAATTTTATTTTTTAAACATCAGGGAGTAATTCAATAAAATTCTAGAAAGTTGTAGTTGCAGCGAGTCTAGGGAATTGATGCTATTTTCTAGAGGAAACTACTTTTGCGCTAAAAAGGTTTTCCCTACCTACTCTTTAAGTTCCTTAAAAACACAGAAAAAAGATAAGTCATGAAACTAAGGGCGTACAAGTTTCCACAAGAGGCTTATAGACTTTCTACTATAGATCTTGATTGCCTGAAACGTTATGGCATTCAAGGTGTAATTCTTGATCTAGACAACACAATTGTTTCTGAAGATGATCGTTACTTGTCTCCAGGTGCTGAAGAGTGGATAAAGGAGGCAAAATTACAGGGAGTTAAATTTTTTATCCTTTCTAATGGGAAACGTAGATACCGAGTCAAGTTTTGGTCTCATCGTCTCGATATTCCAGCGATTAATCCGGCAAGAAAACCATTTCCTTTCGCCTTTCATAAAGCATTAACCTCTATGCAACTTAAAGCGAAACAAGTTGTAGTTATTGGTGACAGCCGCCATACAGATATGCTAGGAGCATTGCTCATTGGCTGCCCTAGTATCCAAGTTGCCACTCTTCCCCATCCCTTTCGGTGGTGGGAAAAACTCCTAGGAAAACGAGTACAAACTCCCTATCCTTCTGACCACGAACTGTGGGAAGTAGATTCCATTTAATAAAAACAAAAATAGGCTAAGGACTTCGTTATGCTAAGCCATCTATTGTTCAGCTTGTTAATCCTAGTTACCGTTGGACTTAATACTATAGCTCAAACTCTTTTAAAAATGGGAGCGGGTCAAAATCCCTTAAACCTCTATTTATTAGGTGGAATTTTTGCTTACGGTGTTAGTACAGTGTTTTATATTTTAGTTTTAGGAAAGTTAAATTTATCAGTCGCCTATCCAGTGGTCATTGGCTTAACGATTTTTGCGACAACCCTGGCAGGGACACTGATTCTTAGAGAAAAAGTGGCTCCTGTGCATTGGTTGGGAATTGGATTGATGTTAAGTGGAATTTCTGCGATCGCTTTTGGCAAAAGTTCCTAAGCTCGTTAACCCAAGTCAGTATAGCTAGTCTTGCTCTGTAATTCTACTAATTTATGAAGTTCTCTGAATTTAGAGCTAATTACCAAAATTGGCTCTCTTGCATTTACGGCAGAGCTTATCCATACTGGCAGGACATTTTACTTGCAGTTGCCCTCGCCGCTGTAGCAGGTTTCACATCCTACCAAGGCGCACAGCTAATTAACCCTGTCATCGTTGATGCCCAATCTAACGATGTGTGGTTTGAGGCCGATGTGCCACGAGTGTTTGCTAATATGACTGACCGTAATAGTGACAATTATCGGACTAAAGTACATCCCCTATTTACACTAATAACGTTCCCGATAGTATTTGTAATTAAAAGAGCTTTAAATCTCAACCAAATTACGGCAGTACATATAGTCATTGCTACAGTAGCCTTCCTTTGGCTCGGCACGCTTTTCATTGTACTGAGACTTATTGGTTGCAACCGATTTGACGCAGCGTTATTCAGCATACTTGCAGCGACTAGCGCGGCAGCAATGTTTTGGTTTACCGTACCAGAAACATACTCATTTGGGTCACTGACTTTTTTACTAGCCCTAGGAGTTGTCGCACTAGCACAATATCAAAAGCTGTCTCCGTTATGGTACACGATCGCCAGTGCCCTAACCTTAAGCTTCACCGTAACCAACTGGATGGCAGGACTCCTCGCGACAATTGCAACTCACCCTCGAAAACGCTGTTTGTGGATCTCCGTCCAGGCATTTTGCGTTGTCAGCGTACTGTGGGGTATACAGAGGCTGATCTTTCCCAGTTCTAAATTTCCTTTTGCTAGCCGCGAGGAAAAAAATTATATACTTATGCCGGAAGCTGGGGGACCCCTGCAAGTCCTTAAGTCTTTCCTGTGTCATACGATGGTCATGCCAGCCATCGATGTAGTAAGTGATAGGTATAAACCGCCCCACTGGTCAATAATGACTACCCAAGCCTCAATCCCAGGTTCAGGAAGTCTATGGGGTACTATTGCCGTCGTGCTGTGGACTGCACTATTAGGTTTGGGCTTATGGGGCTTGTTTTCTGTCAAACAGCATCCCAAACTACGCCTAGTTCTGGGGCTAACACTGCTTGGACAGCTTCTGCTACATACGCTATATGGCTCGGAGACATTTCTTTACGCTTTACATTTAGCACCCTTGCTAGTCGTGTTGGCAGCCTTTAGCCTACTGACGCGGGCACGTCCACTAGCCTTAGTTTTAGCCGCTATGCTCGTACTGACGGCAGGAGTGAATAATAGCTTGCAGTTTAAGAAGGCGACAGATTTTGTTCAGAAGCAGGCTCCACCACGCTACCAAGTTCTAGGTCAGATGCAACAGCGTCCAGCAGAGCCTTGGCCTCGTGGTGATGGACACGTAGTACTTGCCGTCCCAGGCAGCCTAGAGGCGGATAAAGCTTACCACGAACCTGGTGGTAGCTTCAGTCCTGCTGTCGGCAGCTTCGGCGTTTCGGTTTGGTTGGCGGATGCTCAGGGAAATTTACAAACAACCAGTGATGCTATCCCCCTGAGTCAAATTAGTCAGCAATTAATCTGGGCAGATGGTCAAAACCTACCGGGAATCCTGACCAAAACGAACAACTATCAATCTCTATGGTCATCCCCAAAGCCAGGGCATTGGATGCTCAATCTCAAAACCCAGGCTAATACGGCTACCAAACCGATGGTAGTTATACGCAGCGTTGGTCCGGCAGGAGGAGCGATTCAGTCACTGAACTGGAATGGTCAACGGTTGCAAATTAACGATCGCTGGTTTGTAACAATGAACCCACCGCCTTTAGCCGTGCATCTGGGGGAGGAAGGGAAAAAAGGTTGGATGAGTGAGCGTTCGACTATCACCCAATGGAAAGGGGAGAATGGCTGGGGCTATGCCCGGTTTGAGTTAGCGGCTGGCAGTGATTGCAATGTTGTGATCGAGAATACCTCTTTTGAACCTGTGCTTGGGCTAAATGTTGCTAAGACCCAGTCAGCTTTAGAACTAGACCTTCCTGACCAGCAATTTGCCGCCAGCCTTGACGCACAAGTCGCCCACCTGCTGATGAGCCTTGTGGGTCAGGAAACTCGCCCTGGTGAACCGACTAACTATCCCTTATCATGGCAGCGTGATGGGGCTTATATTGTTGTCGCCTTGGCTCGCGCTGGTCAGTTGGATGTTGCCAAGCAGTTATCGACCTACTTGGCTGAAAATGATTTCTTCGGTGGCTTCGGGTCCGAAGCTGATGCACCTGGGTTGTCGATTTGGGCGCTGCAAGAGGTAGCTGTGGGGCTGAATAAGCCAGAATACAACCAATGGCTTTGGCCACATATGCGCCGAAAAGCCGAATTTATATTAAAAATGTTGGCAACAGACCAACCGATTCGCCAACCAGTGAAGGGTTCAGTCGTGCCAAGCATGAAGAACGACCCAGACCTAACCCTAGTTGCAGAGCCAAGTCGGAACGGTCTAATTATCGGTCGGATGGACAACCACCGTCCTCTGCTATTTGTCAATGCCGTGAGCTACCGTGGACTACTCGATGCGGCGTCCCTAGCCGACCGAGTCAACCAACCTGCTGATGCGAAGCGTTGGCGTGCCAAGGCAGCAGATTTGAAGCAAGCATGGGAAAAAGCTTTTAAGCCACCAGAATCGGAAAACGATCGCACTTACATCAGTAGTCTTTGGCCAACGTGGGTAGCGGATGCTCATAAGGATGCACTGCTCCAAAGTCTGCAAAAACGCTGGACTAAGCTACGCGATGCTCAAGGGGAATTTCACAAAACGCCTTTGTGGACTTATTTTGACATCGCTGAGGCTCACCAATGGTTGTTTCTTGACCAACCCGATCGCGTTTGGACAACGTTGCGCTGGTTTTGGGCGCATCAAGCCTCGCCTGGGCTATATACCTGGTGGGAAGGCAAGGGAGAAGAAAACACCTTTAACGTTTGGCAAGGTGTACGGGGATGGGTGAAACCCCCGCACGTCACACCACACTACTGGACGGCTGCCGAGATGTTGTTGCTGCAATTGGATATGCTAGCCTACACGGATCGGGCAGCAACTGAGCCGACAGTAGTAATTGGTGCAGGGATTCCTAAGGATTGGCTGAACCAGCCAATGAAGGTGCGGAACTTGCCTCTCTTAAAGGGTCAATTAAATTGGTATTGGGATGGTCAGCGGATGCGGGTAAAAATCTTGGGAGAAAAAGTTAATGTCCGATTGGCTCCGGTGTTTCCCCCTAACACACCGCTAAATATCGAAGCTTAGTAACTACTAAAGAATTTAGGTTTGTTAGAAATTAGATAAGGCTTGTTGATACGCTTTGACTTGCAGATCGATACCAGTAATTGCCGTACCAACGACAACGGCATAGGCTCCTAACTTCAAGGCGTCTTGAGCCATCTGGGGTGAAGCAATGCCACCTTCACAAATCACGGGAACGTCTAATTTTTCTACTAGCTTAGTGAGGAGGTCAAAGCCAGGAGGAGAGAGATGTTTAGTTTGAGTTGTATAGCCATAAAGGGTTGTACCCACCAAGTCAGCACCCGCTTCTCGTGCAGCGATCGCGTTTTCCAGCGTATCGACATCTGCCATCACCAGCTTGCCCAGTTCATCGTGAATTCGGGCAATTATTGTAGGAACTGTTTCTCCCTCAGGGCGATCGCGTAAAGTAGCGTCAATCGCAATAATGTCAGCACCCGCCGACGCGACTAGGGCGGCGTGCTGAAACTGGGGCGTAATATAAACTTCACACCCTGGCAACTGCTGCTTCCACAGACCGATGATGGGAGTAGTCGGACTTTGCCTGCGCACTGCCTCAATATGGGCGGGAGTATCAATCCGAACCCCAACCGCTCCCTGATTCATCGCCGCTTGTGCCATAGCCGCAATTACCAGGCGATCGTGCAGGGGCGAGTCAGTCGGGGCTTGACAAGACACAAGCAGACCCTGATGTAAAGCATTAATTAGCTTAAGAGAATTAGTAGCCATAGCCGTTATTGTTTTCTCGAACTTTACAAGTACTACACCTTTTATGCCTAGCTTTTTTTGTGGCTGCACTTCTTTATGCAGCCACTTCTGCATTGTGATCCACAACAAGTGTGAACTTTAGTAAACATCTGTATAACTTTTGTCACTAGGGTAGGAGTGATTTACAAGAGCATTTTAAACGCAGGCTTGTGACTCACTGTTTATTAAAAAGTTGATGTACGTAATATGGATACATTACGCCACATTAAAAACAATAAGACCTTTTCCCTAGGCATCCATCGGATGTTTAGACATTACAAACCTTATCTTTGGATATTGTTAATTACCCTATTGCTGCGCGTGCTGTGGGCTGTCGCCGTACCAGTTATTCCGCTCTCAGACAGTATCGCTTACGATACCTTTGCACAAAACCTTGCTAATGGACAAGGATATGGTTGGAATAGTCAGTCACCAACGGCCTATTGGCCTGTAGGCACATCATTTATTTATTTACTCTTTTATCGGGTTTTTGGTCACACTTATCTACCCATTATTATTTTCAACCTAATACTAGCTGTGGTCATTACCGGGCTGGCAATGCACCTAGCAGAAACCTGGTTTAATCGTCGCACCGCCTTGTTGACAGGCTTATTGCTAACCCTATGGCCTAGCCAAATCCAGTTCACCACGGTGCTTGCTAGCGAGTTACCTTTTACTGCCTTGGTATTAGTTGCAGTGGTGGTATGGCTCAACAAGCGTACCAATCTATGGTTAAGGTCGATATTCGCTGGAGTAGCGCTTGCCGCAGCCAGTTATGTGCGACCGACTGCTCTGCTGATTCCTATCTTACTGTTGTTCTTTCGATGGATTAGTACGCGAGAGATACTAAAAACATTGAAGGCAACCCTAGTTATGTTTGCTGTGATGGCAGTGCTGATTGCGCCTTGGTCAATCCGCAATACTCTAGTATTCGGAGAGTTTTTTCCTATTGCAACTAATGGAGGAGCTAACCTCTGGATGGGCAATAATCCAAATTCCACAGGTGGATATGTATAGCTAGCCAAAAGCAAGGATATCCTGCTACTGCTCAAGAGTGACTCCGCTGTTCTTTCTTCTCAAAATACTGCTGATGCTCAACGGTTGCTAAGTAGTACTCCGTTGCTGGCTTAATCTGGGTCACAATGTCTTTGTCAAACTGACCAGACAGTTGGAGCAACTCCATAGAGCGTTTCGCTGCCTCCTCCTGTTGGGGATTGTGGAAAAATATCACAGACCTATATTGTTCCCCCCTATCTGGACCTTGACGGTAGAGCGATGTGGGGTCGTGGATGTTCCAAAACACATCGAGAAGTCCTTCATAGCTTACCTGGGACGGGTCATACTCAACCTGCGCGACTTCCGCATGACCTGTTATCCTCGACAACACATCGAGATACGAGGGGTTGGGAAAATGCCCTCCCATGTACCCAACAGAAGTCGAGGTTACTCCTTTAACTTTCCGAAATGCTGCCTCCACACCCCAAAAACAACCAGCTCCAAACGTCGCCAATTCCATTAGTGTTATTCACTCCCATTTGAAACCGGTTCTAGACTATTAAGTTCTGTAAAGATGGTAACGTGCAGGCGGTGGTGCTTGCAGAATCGACTTCGGCAACTAACCGACTGGGATAATCCAGGCTCATTCTGGGAAAATGCCGATAAAGGTGGTGAAAGATTAAAGAGGAGCAGTTATGAGTTACAGAATGGATCGTCGCGCTTATGCGGAAACCTTTGGCCCGACGATAGGCGATCGCGTTCGTCTTGCCGATACAGAACTCTTTATCGAAGTCGAACAAGATTACACCATTTACGGGGATGAGGTAAAGTTTGGCGGCGGCAAAGTCATTCGCGACGGCATGGGACAATCTCCCATTTCCAATGCTGATGGTGCTGTTGACATGGTGATTACTAATGCCCTGATTCTGGATTGGTGGGGTATTGTCAAAGCCGACATTGGCATTAAAGACTGCAAGATTTTCAAAATTGGTAAAGCGGGAAATCCTTATATTCAGGACAACGTAGACATTATTATTGGTCCCGGTACGGAGATAGTCGCTGGCGAAGGGCAAATCCTCACGGCAGGGGGAATTGATAGCCACATTCACTTTATTTGTCCGCAACAGATTGAAGTAGCGATCGCCTCTGGCATTACCACGATGATTGGCGGCGGTACGGGGCCAGCAACGGGTACAAATGCTACCACCTGCACCCCCGGCTCTTGGAATATATACCGGATGTTGCAAGCTGCTGACGCCTTCCCCATCAATCTCGGCTTTTTAGGTAAAGGCAATAGCAGCCAACCTCAAGGACTGGTGGAACAAATTGCTGCTGGGGCAATGGGGTTGAAGCTACACGAAGACTGGGGCACGACACCAGCGACGATTGATACTTGCCTGAGTGTTGCCGATGAGTATGACGTGCAGGTTGCCATTCACACCGATACGTTGAACGAAGCTGGATTTGTCGAAGCAACGATCGCGGCTTTTAAAAATCGCGTCATCCACACCTACCACACCGAGGGGGCAGGCGGCGGTCATGCCCCGGACATTATTAAGGTGTGTGGCGAAGCGAACGTACTGCCCTCTTCCACCAACCCGACGCGCCCCTACACCCTCAATACCTTAGAAGAACATCTCGATATGCTGATGGTGTGCCACCACTTGGATCGGGGGATTCCAGAGGATGTAGCGTTTGCTGAGTCTAGGATTCGTCGGGAAACCATTGCCGCTGAGGATATCCTGCACGACTTGGGGGCATTTAGTATGATTTCCTCCGACTCTCAGGCAATGGGGCGAGTCGGCGAGGTGATAATCCGTACCTGGCAGACGGCACACAAGATGAAGGTGCAACGGGGATTTTTAGCTCCAATAGCCTCCCCGTTTCAAGGACGGGAAGCCGAGGCATCTCCCTACTATCAAGGGAGACCAGAGAATGATAACTTCCGGGCGAAGCGCTACATTGCGAAGTACACGATTAATCCTGCGATCGCTCACGGTATTGCTGAGTATGTGGGTTCTGTGGAAGAAGGCAAACTAGCGGACTTGTGTTTATGGCGTCCTGCCTTTTTTGGGGTGAAGCCGGAGATGGTGATTAAGGGTGGGATGATTGCTTGGTCGCAAATGGGGGATGCCAATGCTAGCATTCCCACGCCTCAGCCCGTTCATATGCGTCCGATGTTCGGTAGTTTTGGAGGAGCTATTGCCGCTACCTCATTCACCTTTGTCTCCCAAGCTGCACTAGAAAACGATATCGCTAGTCAGATTAACTTGCAAAAAACCACTGTTGCTGTCTCAGGCACGCGCCAACTCAGTAAGCGGGATATGAAGCTTAACGATGCACTGCCACAGATGGAAGTTGACCCGGAGACTTACGAAGTAAGAGCTGATGGGGAATTATTAACTTGTGAGCCAGCAACAGTTTTACCGATGGCGCAGCGTTACTTCCTTTTTTAACTCTTTGAACGTTGCCTAACTCAAATCATTAATGGTGGAATTAGGCAACAGTATCGCGAGTCCGACTAAAACCTAACCGGATTAGCAGGCGTATCCGACGGCGGTATTACAGGTGTCGGGGTTAAATTCGGTAGGACATTGGGAACCGTTGGCAGAGTGGGTTGTGACGAAGCAGGTGGCACAAAGTTAGGGTTAGGAAACAATTGGCGGGGAAAATCTTCAGCCGCAATACAAGCATCCAATGCTCTGGGGGTGGCAAAGTCAACCTCACGAGTTAAACCCGTAACGCACTCAGAAAAACGAATCGGTAAAAGGCTGCGGCGGCAGTAACTCAGTACTGAAGGCACCTCTGAGTCGCGGGTGCGATCGGTGATATCAACGACACAGCGAGATAACTCTACAGGGCGTCTAACTCGTGTACAAGCTTGCAAAGCCTCCTGGGTGGCGGCTGGTGTGCGCAGACTAATCGTCACAACACATCGCGAGTAGTCTTCCGGACGTAGCGCCTGCCCGCAGGCTACTGATGCCAATTCTGGGGCGACTGACGCAAACCGCACTAACTCAGCCGCACAGATTTGAAACTCAGTGTAGGCAGCAGCAGGACGGATAGGAATTGCGATCGCCATCAATCCAGCGAGCACTAATTGACTGGCACACAATCGCCCTAAAGGTGGGAGAGTAATACTTCTAAGGCTGGGATTGGATTCGACGCCACTTTGCCGACTCATCATGGTTTTGTACAAAGATTTCACAGGATATGCTACCTGGTTGAGAGCCTTCACTGATAACTATGGGTCAAAACTAGTTAATTTTAAGGGTTAGATCATGTCCGGTAGCATTATTCTCCTGTAAGTGCAGGCTTTGTAGGGGCGGGTTTTACTAGAGAATTATTTATCTATCAAGAAGCGCCGTAAAACCCCTCGCCTAAAGGCCAGGGGATATAAGATGGGTCATCGGAGGCACGGAGATGACCCACCTTATTTAACAACGAAGCAACGAAACCTGACGGGTATTATTATGCCAGATGTGATAGCATAATAAGCATGGTAATTAGGTCGTGCGCGTAGGTTCTTGGCAGGAGAAGCCATGATAATTTACGAGTTCAAAGTCAAAGCCAAAGATGCTCAGTACAGAGCAATAGATGAGGCTATTCGTACCTCAAAATTCATTCAAAATAAGTGTTTGCGCTATTGGATGGATAACGAGAAGGTAGGCAAATATGACCTCAATAAATACTGTGCTGTACTAGCCGCAGAATTTGCTTTTGCTGATGAACTCAATTCAATGGCTAGACAAGCTGCGGCTGAACGCTCTTGGAGCGCAATTACTCGGTTCTATGAGAATTGCAAGAAGAAGATTAAAGGTAAAAAGGGCTACCCAAAGTTCAAGAAACACTGCCGCTCAGTTGAATACAAAACTAGTGGCTGGAAGCTTTCTTCATACAGGAAAGCCATTACCTTCTCTGAGAAAAAAGGGATAGGAACTCTTAAACTCAAGGGAACCTATGACCTGAATTGCTATGACATCAAACAAATTAAGCGAGTACGGTTAGTCAAGAAAGCTGATGGATACTATGCTCAGTTTGCGATTGATGTCAAAGTCAGGATAGAAACTTCGCCAACAGGTCAGGCTATTGGATTAGACCTGGGACTCAAGTTCTTCATTGCTGATAACAAAGGCAATACAGAACCTTGTCCTCAGTTCTATAGGAAGTCAGAGAAACAACTGAACCGCGCTAACCGTAAGAAGTCCAAGAAGTTCAGAAAAAGTGCTAAACTGCAGTCAAAAAACTACCACAAAGCGAGATCTCGATATGCTCGGAAACATTTAAGAGTAAGTAGGCAGCGAAAAGAATACTGCAAGCGAGTTGCGTATTCCGTCATCCAATCTAACGATTTGGTAGCCTATGAAGACTTAAATGTTAAAGGGCTGGTTAAAAATCGACATCTAGCTAAATCAATCAGTGATGCCGGATGGTCAACTTTCCGCCAGTGGTTAGAGTATTTTGGCTTTAAGTATGGAAAAGTGACTATTGCAGTCCCTCCTTATAACACCAGTCAAAACTGTTCCCACTGCGGGAAGAAAGTCAAAAAATCCCTATCGACTAGAACTCATGTTTGTCTACATTGTGGGTTCGTAGAAGATAGGGATGTGAATGCAGCTATCAACATCCTGAAATTAGCACTGTGTACCGTAGGGCATACGGGAACTTACGCTTGGGGAAATTTGCCCTCTTGGGCGATTGGAGCAATCCTGTCGTCTAACGGCGAGTCGGTGAACCAAGAATCCCCGCTGCTTTAGCACGGGGAGTGTCAACGGTGTGCTACCCCATCTTGCCGTGCTGCACGTTGTACCGCTGCCGCAACGGCTGTAACCACTCGCTGATCGAAGACAGAAGGAATAATATGTTCCTTGTCTAAGTCGGTGGCATTCACTAAAGACGCGATCGCATTAGCTGCTTCCAGATACATATTGGTGGTAATTGTGGAGGCGCGACAGTCTAATGCACCGCGAAAGACGCCAGGAAAGGCAAGGACGTTATTAATCTGATTGGGATAGTCACTGCGGCCTGTTGCCATAACGGCGACATCCTTCTCAACCAGTTCTGGCTGAATTTCGGGGATGGGATTCGCCATTGCCATGACAATTGGCTGTTTTGCCATCGAGCGCACCATCTCTGGGGTGACTACACCGGGAGCGCTGACACCAAGAAAGACATCAGCACCAGACATGGCTCCGGCAAGGCTTCCGGAGGCTTCAACGGCAAATTCTCGCTTTTCTGGCGTTAAGTCAGGGCGGGATTTGGAGAGGATGCCTTTGGAATCGCACATCAAAATGGTCTTGGCCCCCGCTTTACGGAGTAATCGCGCGATCGCTACTCCCGCGGCTCCCGCCCCATTAATCACGATGCGCACATCTTCCAGAGATTTTTTGACCAGCTTCAGCGCGTTAAACAACGCCGCAAGGCTGACAATTGCCGTGCCGTGTTGGTCATCGTGAAACACGGGAATATCCAACTCGTTGCGCAGTCGCGCTTCGATTTCAAAGCAACGGGGAGCGCTGATATCTTCGAGGTTAACACCGCCGAAAACTGGAGCGATATTTCTGACGGTTTCGATAATCGTCTCTGTATCTTGGCTAGCAAGGCAAATTGGGAAGGCATCGATGCCCGCAAATTCTTTGAAAAGCATGGCTTTCCCTTCCATTACGGGTAGTGCCGCTTCTGCGCCCAGGTTTCCTAACCCTAGTACAGCACTACCATCAGTGACGATAGCAACAGTATTGCTTTTGATGGTAAGGGAGTAGACCTGTTCTGGGTCTTCAGCGATCGCGTTACAAATCCGACCCACGCCTGGGGTATATGCCATTGCCAAATCGCTCTGAGTGTGCAGTGCTAGCTTGCTCTGCATATGGATTTTGCCGCCGCGATGCAGGTTAAACGTGCGATCGTAGAACTCGATAATCTTGATATCTGGCAGTGCCTTAATGGCTTGCGCAATCTTTTCAGCGTGTTCCGTGCTGGAGGCATCAACAGTAATGTCACGAGTGACAATATTCCGAGTCCGTTCAACGAGCGTAATTTCTCCCAGGTTACCGCCAACTTGTGCGATCGCCTGCGTGACGCTGGCTAACATCCCGGCACGGTTGGGGATAGCTAAACGAATCGTTAAACTGAAGCTAGGATTGGGGGTCAGGTCTACCATGCTGTATCCATTGGGATTTTAAATTTTAGATTTTAGATTCAATCTAAAATCCTCATCTAAAATAACCTCTAGCCGTTCAGTAATTGTAATCGGCTATACCTGGAGGAGGTGACGTGCCACATCTATGGCAAGTCTCTACACTGAAATTGATATTAATGCTCCAAAGCGGCGGGTTTGGCAGGCTTTGTTCCAGAAAGACCAATGGAAGTACTGGAACACGTTTTTATTTGACTGCGACTCAACCCAAACGTTTCGACAAGGGCAAGAGGTTCTCCTCTCGCTACGACGGCTTCCCAATGAGGAGGAAACTGAGTTTGAGCCTTTAGTGACCAGAGTGCAGCCAGAGATTTGCCTGAGCTGGGTTTCCTCAATCCCTGGTTTTCGCAATGAGTATGTGTTTGAGTTACAAGAGATTGGTGTGGGTCGGACTAAATACGTCCACAAGAACAATTATTCGGGGGTGCTAACTCGCGTGTTTCTGCCGTTTATTCGGGAAGATGAACATCGAGGTATTCAACGCATGGCACGAGAATTGAAGCGATACGTCGAAGGTTATTGAAGCATCCTTCGTTCTACCTACTCAAACTAAAAAATTCAGATGAGCAGAATCAGACGTTTTTCGCGCCCAAGCCTTTTTGCCGTATTGGGGTTGCTGTTAAGTTGGGTTATTAGCTGTGCTTCTAGTTCTTTACCCGCCGCCCAGACTGTCACCCAGCCAACCAGCATTATCACACCGAGCGTCACTTCTACGGCAACCAATGCGATCGCTACCACAACCGCTAATAGTCCTAGCAACAAATCTTTAGGAATGGGTTTAGCTGGTGTTGCTGACTGGTCTACCCAAATACCTTTCCTTAACCTATTCAAGCAAGCCAGACCTTGGAATTGGGATAACAAGACACCGAATTTAGACTTGGATGCCAATGGCTATCCCAAGTCATTGAAGCAGAAGATCGAAACGCCGCTAATGGCAGGGAAGCATCCCTTAATTCCCGGTAGATATGTGGTGCTTTATGAGGGAGAAGGCACTTTCGATTATTTTGGGGCTAGCATCAACCAATCTCTCTCTAAACCGGGTAGACAGGTCATTGATGTTAATCCGGGTACTGAAATCGTAGTTCTCCGGCTGGTGACGACAAATCCCAACAACCATATCAGAAATATTGCCGTCGTCAAAGAAAAGTACGAAAAGCTATATCAAGCCGGAGAAGTATTCAATCCCGATTTCATTGCCAAGATTAAAGACTTCGATACGCTCCGATTCATGGATTGGATGGGAACGAATAACTCCGAACAGAAAGATTGGCAAAATCGACCCAAACCTACAGATTCTACCTGGGCGAAAAAAGGCGTTCCCGTAGAAGTCATGGTGGCTTTATGCAACAAGCTAAAAGTCAATGCCTGGTTCAATATGCCTCACTTGGCTAGCGATGACTACATCACTAAATTTGCTCAGTACGTTAAAGCAAATTTAGATCCCAGCTTGAAAGCCTATGTAGAGTACAGCAATGAAGCCTGGAACTGGCAATTTCAGCAATCGCAATATGGGAACGTACAAGGGAGAGCAAAATGGCCCGATCGCGGAGATGCGTGGATGCAGTGGAATGGCATGAAATCCGCACAAATTTGTGACATTTGGAAAAAGCAAGTCTTTGGGGAGAAAGAAAAAAATCGAGTTGCTTGTGTCATGGGTACGCAGACAGCCTGGAGAGGATTGGAGGAGTCAGTCCTGCAATGTCCATCCTGGGCCGCTGAAGGACATGAGCCTTGCTACAAACACGGCATAGATGCTTTAGCCATTACAGGTTACTTCAGCGGGGATTTAGGACAACAGAAAAACGTAGAGCAAGTGCTGAGTTGGCGAAAAGACCCCGATGGTGGATTCGAGAAAGCCTTTACACAATTAACGAAAGGAGGAGTATTGAAAGACTCCAAAGATACGATCCAAACAACCATTGATGCTTTTGGCTATTTCCAAAAAGTCGCTCAATCTAAAAATTTAAAGCTAGTGGCTTACGAAGGAGGAAGTCATATCGTCGGGATTGGCGACGCCGTCAAGAACGATCAATTAACAGAATTTCTCATTGCCATCAACAAACATCCCAGAATGTATGATATTTACACAGAAATATTTAATGGCTGGAAGAAGGCTGGTGGAACTCTATTTAACCAATTTGTCGATGTTGCTCAACCTACAAAGTGGGGCAGTTGGGGAGCATTAGACTATGTGACTCAAGAAACTTCTCCTAAGTACAAAGCCCTACTGGACTTTATGGGTAAAAACCCAAAATGGTGGAATTGAATAAATCTACATCTGGCACCATTTGTAACAAGGCTTTTGGAAGTAAGCTGGGCACGGCTCGGAACAGAATTGATACCCTAATTCTGCTGTTGCCCTAGCAGTGCCCACCCTACCGTTATTGAGACTGGTGCAAAATCTCAGTGAACTAAACATTCTGCATCTCCAGACTCCGGATAGCCCTCTTCCATCACTTTGGGATAAAACCTTGAATCTTCGTGGGCTGTAGCCTCGAAAACTCGTCAATGTATCCGAGAGTGATGAAAGAGGGATAGGATTGGCTACGATCTGAGGTAAGCTCAAACGAATTCATAACTAGGGACTCGCCAAATCTTGATAGTGTTGTCACTATAAATATTGAGATCTGTGTTTACATGGAGACTGACAAGAGTCTGTCCATCCCTGCTAAAGGCGACGAACCAAACCATCCCTTTCTCTTGGGCGTTTGAATCCTCTTCGAGAGTGTTCTGCCGATGTCCCGTGCTAACATCCCACAGTCTAATGCTTCCGTCCCAACTGGCAGTGGCGAGGGTGCTTCCATCTGGGCTAAAAGCGACGCAATTAACCAAGTCTGAATGCCCTATAAGGGTGCGAAGTTCCTGACCGCGGCTAACATTCCACAACTTGATACTTTGGTCAGCGTTGCTAGTGGCAAGGGTTTGTCCATCGGGGCTAAAAGCGACGGAAGGAAAAAAGCTTATAAACTTTTTTGAATTTACCTTGAGGAGGCGAAGTTCCTGCCCAGTATTCACCTCCCACAGCTTGATAGTATTGTCACCACTGCCACTGGCAAGGGTTTGTCCATCGGGGCTAAAAGCGACGGAGGAAATTCTCTTTGAATGCCCCCTGAGGGTGCAGAGTTCCTGCCCAGTATTCACCTCCCACAGCTTGATGGTATTATCAATACTGCCACTGGCAAGGGTTTGTCCATTGGGGCTAAAAACTACGCGCGAAATAGCCTTTGAATGCCCCCTGAGGGTGTAGACCAGTTTCCCACTGTCAATATTCCAAATCCTCACTGTGTTGTCTTTGCCACCAAAGAGGCTGAAGACAGCCTCACCGCCGCCAGCGACAGTCTTTCCATCCGGGCTAATGGCGGCAGTATTAACAAGGCTCTTAGGTGGAGAGAAGGTAGTAATTATGCGGATATTTTCATAGGCAATTCTGGGAAGAAGCGTCTGTAGCGGGGATGACGGTAGTATATTAATAGGGCTAGGCGATGCAGGTACAGGTAATGCACCCCGACTGTTGGGTGTTCCTACAACCAGACCTAAGTCTTGCATTATTTCCAAGGCAGTTTGATATCGTTGCTTGACGACACTTTGGGTCATTTTGGATAAAATGCGAACGAGTTGGTCACTGACGGAATCGTTGACCAAGTAATGCTGCCACACAAAGGCACTCTCGCTCACGTCATAGAGGTCAAACGGTTCGATGCCAGTTAACAGATGAATGCAGGTGACACCCAAACTGTACAGGTCGCTGGCAAACACGGCTTTCCCAAAGCTCTGTTCTGGAGCCGCATAACCCGCAGAGCCAATAGTTGTCCCGGTTTTGGCTAAAACTGTTTCTGTGGCAAATTTAGCGGCACCAAAATCCACTAGCACTAAGGAACCATCAGTGTGACGACGGATGATGTTCTCTGGCTTGATATCCCGATGAATCACCTCTCTAGCATGGATGAATCGCAGAATAGGCAGCAAGTTACTTAAAAGACTGCGAATCTGATTCTCTCGGAAAGCCCCCGCTTCTACCAACTCCTGAGCTAGGTTTTGCCCTTCGATGTATTCCTGCACGATGTAACGCCAGTTGCCTTGCTCAAAGTGCGCGTATAAATCAGGAATTTGAGGGTGTTCACCCAGCTTTTCCAAGCGCACAGCTTCCTGTTGGAATAACTCGGCGGCTTTCCCAGGATTGTTTTGCCCCTGGGGATAAAACTGCTTAATCACACACCACGGTTTGGATGGTTTGTACTCATCCTCCGCTAACAAAGTTCTGCCAAAGCCCCCAGCACCAATGAGCTTGATAGCACGGTATCGCTCTGCTAACACCAGTTTAGTGCCGCAACTTTGGCAAAACTTAACGTTGTTGAGGTTTTGGGGCTTGTGGCAATCGGGATTGAGGCAGTAGCTCATACAGGCTATTCATTGGGGAAAAGAATCTATAGTTATTATCCTCACCTCTTCTACCAGTACAGATGCTCTAGTTGCGCAGGGCCAGTCTTCAATGAGAGAAAAGGGCGTGAAACCAAGGTATTTAATATCAACATTTCTTGGTGCAAGATGTGAGTAAATCTACTTAGTGTGGATAATTAGGAATTGGGTTCAGCCACTATGTACTTGACAAATAAGCGAATTAATTGATATAGCATTTAAGCCGCTGTCCTAAACTCCAGTGCCTATAGACAGGATGAACTAGGCTTAGGCCGACGCTCCTACGTCGCTATCGCTGCGCTAACGCCCACAACGGAGTAATGAAAGTCTTTCTCCTCACGGGCTACGCCCCGCTACGCTAAAAGCACGCGCCAAGCGCCGCTAGGCTAACAGCACTCATAAACATAGCTAAGGAAAGAATACATTAATGTCACACAACTTTAGAAGCCAGGTCGTTACTCAAGGCGTCCAGCGATCGCCTAATCGAGCCATGTTACGCGCCGTTGGTTTCGGCGATGGCGATTTCACGAAGCCGATTGTGGGCGTTGCCAATGGCTACAGCACGATTACGCCCTGCAATATGGGGTTGGATGGATTGGCAAAACGGGCACAGACGGGAATTAAAGAAGCGGGTGCCATGCCTCAGATGTTCGGCACGATTACGATTAGCGACGGTATCTCGATGGGTACGGAAGGGATGAAGTATTCCCTGGTATCGCGAGAAGTGATTGCCGATTCCATCGAGACAGCGTGCA
>JALYGX010000206.1 GCA_030776905.1 Cyanobacteriota bacterium
AGAAGTTCTCATCAGTAATATCGTCAATTGCTAAATAGAGCTTGTATTCAGGCTGTGTTAGCTCAATTAGCTGGCGATATATCACATACTGACCTAGAGCGCCGTGAAAATCATACATTAATGAACGCCCTACAAAACTCTTGATTTCAACGACAATTTTCTGCCTATCACGTTCAGCCGCAATTGGACGTTCAGCCGCTAGGTCAGCATACAGTTCAGCATCTTTATAAACAATCCTGTAGGGGTCAGCCGTAATTGTCCAGCCGTCCTTAACAAGAGCCGATTTGACAGCGTTATGATAAATATCCCTTGCAGGCATCTGAACACCAAACCTTACCCTCATTTTAGAACTGGTGATGGAAAGGCGATCGCATGAGTAGGAATTGAGCCAAATATGCGATCGCAAGGTGAATCCATTCTCTTCAAAGTGGACTAAGCGATCGCCTTTTTGGAATTGAGGGCAAGATGCGATCGCAGTAGGACGGCTACAGGGTTTGGAATTGAGTGCAATACAAGTTGTTCGTAGGGGCTTTGGTATCGTGCCCCTACCGTGTAGTGCGATCGCAAGGTAGATGCAGACTTTACTGAAAATAAAGTAAATTGAACAAATATGTCTATCGTTGTGGTTGAGAACCTGAGTAAAGTCTACCCGGTGGCAGTCAAGGAACCGGGGCTTAAAGGCACGTTGGCTCATTTTCTGCGCCGCACCTACCGCTCAGTAAAAGCCGTTCAAGACGTTTCGTTTGAGATTGGGATGGGCGAAGTTGTTGGGTTTTTAGGTCCCAACGGTGCGGGAAAAACTACCACACTCAAGATGCTCACAGGGCTAATTCACCCCTCAAGCGGTAACGTCAGAGTCGCGGGTCATATCCCTTTCCGGCGTCAAGCGGACTTTTTGCAGAAAATCACCCTAGTCATGGGGCAAAAGCAGCAGTTGATTTGGGACTTGCCAGCGTTAGATTCTCTGAAAATCAACGCGGCTGTCTATAACATTTCTAATAAAGAGTTTCGCTATCGAGTTAGCGAACTGACAGAAATGCTTTCCCTAGAAGACAAGCTGACTCAGCCAGTGCGGAAACTTTCTCTAGGGGAACGCATGAAAGCCGAACTGCTAGCTGCACTCCTTCACCAACCCCAAGTACTGTTTTTAGATGAGCCAACGCTGGGATTGGATGTCAATGCCCAACTGGCGGTACGCGACTTCTTGCGGGAGTACAACCGCCGCACGGGTGCTACGGTACTTTTGACCAGTCACTACATGGCGGATATTACCGCTCTGTGTCAGCGGGTACTGCTAATTTACGAAGGTCAACTCATTTATGATGGCTCTCTGGACGGGTTGATTAACCGTTTTGCTCCTCATCGGGAGGTCAAGGTGGAACTGGCTAACCCGTTGTCAGAAGACAAGCTGTCTACTTTTGCTGAACTGCAAGGGGTGGAAGGTCGGGAGGTGCGATTCCTGGTGCGGCGTGAAGAGCTTACGGGTACGGTATCTCGTATTTTGGCTGGGCTGGAAGTTATAGATTTGAGTGTGACTGAGCCACCGATTGAAGAAGTAATTGGTCGCGTCTTCCGGGCAGGGGTAGTTTCATGAATCAGGGCATCAAAAAAGCTCAAGCCTTCCTCTCGGTCTACTACGCCTATATGCTGGAGTATCGTGCAGAGTTGTTTTTGTGGGCGCTATCGGGGAGTTTGCCGCTGATTCTTATGGGTGTCTGGATAGAGGCATCTCAGCAGGGACAATTTGGACTCAAGCCTACGGATTTTGCTCGCTACTTTATTACGGTTTTTTTCGTCCGTCAGTTCACTACAGTCTGGGTGATTTGGGAGTTTGAAAAGGAAGTGGTGGAAGGGCGACTTTCTCCCCGACTGCTACAGCCTATCGACCCCGTGTGGCATCACGTTGCGCGACACCTTTCTGAACGGCTTGCCCGTCTACCGTTTGCCTTGGTGCTGGTGGGTTTGTTTTTCTTACTCTATCCCCAAGCAATTTGGCAGCCGAGTCTGAAGAGCATTTTGCAATTTTTCTTAGTGTTGGTGCTAGCTTTTACGTTGCGCTTTCTCATACAGTACACGTTTGCCCTGTTCGCCTTCTGGACGGAACGAGCGAGTGCAATCGAACAATTCTGGTTGTTGTTCTACTTATTTCTCTCTGGGGTAATTGCTCCACTGGAAGTTTTTCCGCCAGCCGTCCGCGAGGTAGCGCAATGGACGCCCTTTCCTTATTTAGTTCACTTTCCCGCCGCGATTTTTATTGGGCTACCCGTGGATATGGTGCGGGGTGTGTTGATGATGTTGGGTTGGAGTTTGCTATTTTTCCTGTGGAACCGTTGGCTGTGGCGCAAGGGATTGAAGCAGTATTCAGGGATGGGGGCGTAAGGTGGGATTGGGAGCGATCGCATTTATCGCGGTTCTCAGCCCCACATACTACAGGATAAGGGCACGCTAATTTCGTGCCCCTAGCAATGACGGCTACTCCAAACTCAGCCCTGTGGGAATTCCCAATACTGAACAAGGGAAATTAGAACCGAATTTTTGGACAATCGGATGACTAACTGAGTTACAGCCTAAAAAGAGTAAAATTGCCGCCTCGGCTTCAACAACTGCTCTCAATTCTGTAGCCACATCACCAAATCGGAGATGAGCTTTGAAGGAACCACGCCATTCTTCAGCCAGACAACGAGCTTGCCATAAAATGCGATCGGCTTGCTCAAATGCCTCAGATTGAGCGAAGGTTGTCTCGGGATGGTCTTTTTTTACAGATTTCTTCTTTTTAGCTACGGCTAGCATCTGAGGTTTTGAGCTAGCTAAATTAGATGTACCAGACTTCTTTGATCTTGATGCTTTTAGCACCTCTCCTGGTAGCCGATGAGTTGAGGAGAAGCTTGCATTAGCTAAGTTAGAGACATCTAGAGTCTCACTATTTGGCTTTTCTTCTACGACGTAGACAACTTGAACTGTAACTTGCTTTTGAGTCGCCAAACGGGTTTGATGGGCAATCCACATCGTCAAATCTAGAGCTGTTTGACTGGTAGGAGAGGCATCATAGCCAACGATTAAATTAACTGATGTTGTAGAGCTTGACCACTTGGACGCTGCTGAAGCGGGTTCAGGCAGCAACACCATTTGTTCAATTAAGTCATTGCGATCCATCGCGCCTTCAAGACGCACTAGCATTGGCTTGATACTCATAACTTTTACCTCTCTTAAAGAAGACTACTGACAGATGAGAGGTGGGTCACAAACGGACACCACTATCTGTTTTACGACTGAAGTGATATCTGTCAGGAGATTCCAATTGCCTTCTGCTAAAAAAGCTAAAGCCTTGGGTACTCCTTCCATTACCGACGGAGTTAGCTGACGGGCTAAGACTGGAAGGTGTCTCTCTCCTGGGGGAGATTAGCCCCAAAAAATGGTTCCTCCGCTCCAAATCTAGAGCTGATAGATTTTCCTCTGTCAGTCCCGATTGAATTAGGCTGTCCACTCAATAACTAGATTAACTATTTTTGAGCTACTCGTCTTGAGTAAAATAGCTGTCTAGGAAGTTTAGCGCGTGGTTACGCAGTTCAAAATACTCTTTCGATTCCCGTAGCGCTTGGCGATCGCGTGGATGCTCAAAAGGTACTTCTAGAATTTCCCCAATCTTAGCATTGGGTCCGTTGGTCATCATCACAATGCGATCGGACATATACAAAGCTTCATCAACATCATGGGTAACCATCATTACTGCTTGGGGGTTGTTCTCCCAAATGTCAAGTACCTGTCGTTGTAATTTGCCACGAGTTAGGGCATCAAGAGCACCAAAAGGTTCATCCATCAACAGCATCTTCGGGCGAATCGCTAAGGCACGAGCAATGCCTACTCGTTGTTTCATCCCTCCAGAAATTTCATCCGGATATTTATTCGCTGCTGCTGTTAGATTCACCATTGCTAGGTGTTCGCTGACAATCTGTTTCTTCTCAATAGGAGAGGCCTTTTTCAGCACTTCATCTACAGCCAACCGAACATTTTCTTGTACTGTCAACCACGGCAGCAGGGAGTAGTGCTGAAACACCATCATCCTCTCTGCACCTGGTTTACGAATCTCTTTTCCATCTAGTTGTATCGAGCCAGAAGTCGGTTTTTCCAAACCGGCGACCATTTTCAACAGTGTGGATTTGCCACAGCCAGAGTGACCAATGACAGAGATATATTCGTCCTCGTGTATGGTTAGATTAATCTTGTCTAAAACAACAAGTTCACCGCCCTCAGGAGTAGGGTAGGATTTGACGAGATTTTCAACTTCAAGAAATCCTCTGCCGATTTTATTTCTATCCTGTCTACCGGCTGTGGAAGGAAATTGCTTCATGATCAGGTTCCTCAAAAGTTAAAGGTTGGTAATTTGAAGGTTGGTAATTTGAAGATTGGGCGTTAATAGGTCTAAACTTGCAATTTTTAACCGACCAACCATCAACTTCCAAATCTCAGGACATATAAAAGCGTTGGGGAGCGTCTGCTCGAATTTCAAAACTATTGAGATAGCCCACTGGGTCGCTCGGATCAAAGCCTTTTTTGTCGATGAAAACTTCTGGGCTTTCAACTTTGAAATTATCCTTGGGAGACTGGATGCCTATTTCTGCGGCAATCTCTCGATAAAGGTCAGTTTTCCAGCCTCTGTTAGCCAGTTCTTCCGCATTTTTGGGAAATTGCTTAATTTGCCCCCAACGCGCTGCTTGAGTCATTAACCAGATACTTTCAGATTGCCAAAGGAATGTGGAGTGTTCTCCGGGTTGTTGAGGAATGTTTTTAGGGATGTCAAAGAAAATCGTTGTGTCCTCTGATTGCACGGTGCGATCCTTATCATCAAACCCACCATAATTGTAGTTGCCCATAAGTGCGGGTCCCGTGAACTTAGTAATGCACTTATCAAGTGATTTGATGTTGTCTTCATTAATCATCGGCGGACCCTTGCACTTCTTTGGTTTTGCACCAGTGAATGACCTACCTGTAATAATTTGGGCAACTTCTTCACGATTTTCGGGTTTACCGCAATACTGGCAAGCTTCAATCATCGCCTTGACCAGAGAGCGATAAGTTTTGGGATACTTTTCAATAAAGTCTTCCATCACCCCAAGCAGTCGGTCTGGATGACCGAGCCAGACTTCTTTACCTTGAGCAAACGTAAAGCCAACACCTTCGTTACCTTTGATTGCCCGTGTGTTCCAAGGTTCTGCCACCATATATCCCTGCATCGCACCAATCCGCACGTTGATCACCATCTGAGGCGGGGGAACGATGATGATCCGAAACTCCTTAAGGGGATCGACACCACCGGCGGCAGCTAAGTAGCGGATAAAGTATTCGTAGATAGCAGAACTCAGTACAACAGCCCAGACTTTGCGCTCTGGCGGCTGCTTGTCAAAGAACCTGCGGAAATCTTGCCCAAACGCCTCCAGGTTCCCGTTGTACTCCCGCAAAGGACGCAGCCCCTCGTCCCACATTGCCTTGTTCATGGTCATGGCGTTGCCGTGGCGGTGAATCGTCATCGCCGCGCAGAGTGGTGCATGGCGTGCGCCCTCAGCGCCAATTCTGGCATTGGTGACAGCTCCTGACACGACGGGGGAGGCATCTAGACGACCAAAGATAATGCCGTCGCGAGAGGTAGCCCAGCTTGCTTCTCGGTTGAGATTAACATTGAGACCGTACTTGCGGAAAAACCCCTTGTACCACGCGATCGCAAATGGCGCACAGTCATTCACCGGCACATACCCGATGGTGAGGTTAGGTTTTTCCAAGTCTTTTGGATTTACTAATGGTTCCACCGCCTCGGCAGTTTTAGTCAGCCCCTGAGGGGAACGACTCGCGTTAACGGCACAAGAGGAAAGTGCCGTACTAGCGGCTGTTGCTCCCATTCCTATCAGAAAGTCGCGCCGGTTCCAGTGATTTGAGGATATATCACTCATAAGTCAGTCTCATCCATGCTTTCATGCGCTGCTGAACTGTGAAGAATTCAGCTTTCTTAATATTCAGTTAGATAGGCAACGAAAGGGGGCCTTGACGCGCTCCCAATCAGTTCTGATTGTGTCTGTTAATAAATGGTTTAGATGTCAGGCGCGGCTTGCCGGACGACGTGTTACCAATTCCTGAATTTTGCCGACAACATAGTCCAGGATAAGACCCGTTAATCCAATCACAAGAATTGCCAGAAACACTGAATTCAAGTTGAAGCGGCTCCATTCATCCCAGACAAAAAAGCCAATGCCGCTCCCACCTGTGAGCATTTCCACCGCAACGATGACCAACCAGGCAATTCCTAAACTAATCCGCAAACCCGTGAAGATGTAGGGCAAACTCGCAGGCCAGATAATCTTTGTAATCCTTCGCCAGCGTGGCATTTCTAGCACTCGTGCGACATCGAGATAATCTTTAGAAACGCTTGAGACGCCGAGGGCAGTGTTGATAATGGTGGGCCACAACGAGGTGATGAAAATAACAAAGATTGCGGAAGGGTCTGCCAGGTTAAAGATGGCTAGGGCGATGGGAAGCCAAGCCAGTGGCGATACAGGCTTAAAAATCTGAATGACAGGATTGAGTGCCATCATCGCTTGTTTGGACATCCCAATGAGAAAACCAACGGGAATGGCAACAATCGCGCCTAACCCAAAGCCGATTAAGACACGGCGGATACTAGCAATCAATAACCAACCGATGCCTAAATCCCCCGGCCCGCGCTGATAAAACGGATGGATAATGTAGTCCCAATTAGCCACCAGCGCCTCATGCGGGTAGGGCATCAACTCATGGTTGAAGTGGGCAACAATCCACCACAGGAGAATAACTCCCAAAATCCCAAGAGCTGGCAGTAAGACAACATCCCTGCTAATAACAGGTTTTGCC
>JALYGX010000207.1 GCA_030776905.1 Cyanobacteriota bacterium
TGTTGGAAGGAGCCAAGTCAGCAGAACCACCGATAAGTTCTGGGAGAACGCCAGCTAGAGCATTGAGGACTTTACCGGATTGAACCCGTGTAGCTTCCCCTTTGTCTTCAGGCGTGTAGGTGGGGAGAACCGAATCCCAACCCTCTGGGAGTATAGCCTCATGCATCCGGTGTAGTTCGGCGGCTTCTTGGGGATATTTCTCCTTGTAACGATCAAACAGTTGATTCCACTCGTCTTCTATTTTTGCCCCACGATCGATCGCCTTGCGCCAGTGGGCGAACGCATCTTCTGGAATAACAAAAGGCTCGTATTCCCAACCCAAGTTCTTGCGTGTAGCCTCTACTTCCGCTGCACCAAGGGCTGAACCGTGGGCATCGTGGCTATCGGCTTTATTGGGTGAACCATAGCCAATTGTTGTCCGAACCTTGATTAAAGAAGGCTTGTCAGTGACTGATTTGGCTGTTTCAATTGCCTTATGAATTGCATCCAGGTCGGTGTTGCCGTCTTCTACAACCAGGACGTGCCAACCGTAGGCCTCATAGCGCTTACCGACATCTTCTGTGAATGCTAGGTCGGTGGAACCGTCGATGGAAATATGATTGTCATCGTAGAGGGCAATCAGCTTGCCTAAGCCCAAGTGTCCAGCTAGGGAACAGGCTTCGCTAGTTACGCCTTCCATGTTGCAACCATCACCTACGATGACGTAGGTATAGTGGTCTATGACTGGGAAATCGGGTTTATTAAATTTGGCTGCTAAGTGAGCTTCAGCCATTGCAATTCCAACACCATTGGCAAGCCCTTGACCCAAAGGTCCGGTGGTAATCTCGACCCCAGGGTTCATGAAGTTTTCTGGGTGTCCAGGGGTTTTTGACTCCCATTGGCGGAATTGCTTGAGGTCTTCGAGGGTGAGATCCTCGTAGCCAGTTAGGTAGAGCAGTGCATACTGCAACATACTGCCATGCCCCGCAGACAGTAAGAAGCGATCGCGATTCAACCAGGCAGGATTTTTGGGATTAAACCGCATAAAGCGATCCCACAGCACAAATGACATCGGTGCTGCGCCCATTGGCAGCCCTGGATGACCTGATTTTGCCTTCTCTACCGCGTCAATTGCTAAAAAGCGGATGGAGTTGATGCACAGTTCTTCGAGAGATTGTTGGGTTGCAACGGCCATAATTTCTGTTTAATGACTAAACGTGAACTAAGGTTTAACGCAAGATTTGTGTGAGCTAGAACTCTCGGACTTACGCACCCTTTAGATTATTTTAGGTATTTTTACCCAGTTGATCCCCCTAGTGTCGCCAAAATTTTTGGGGCAATCGGGGGATACTAGAGCGTCAGTCCTGAAATTGACTGCTCTCGGTCACCCTAAGGCTATACCCTCATCATCCCATTAGGGGGATCGATGAGCAAGAGTTAGGGATTACAGAGTAGAGCCGTCGATAGGGATTAGAAATTCACCCCTACCTAATATTTCTTGAATGCTAACGTGACATTGTGACCGCCAAACCCAAAAGAATTGGATAATACCACTTCTACCTTTTGATCGCGACTGGAACCTGGTACATAATCAAGGTCACAAGCGGGATCGGGGTTTTTTAAATTAATTGTTGGTGGAATTTTGTCATGACGCACTGCCATCACAGCCGCCACAGCCTCAATGCCACCAGAGCCACCCAACAGATGTCCAGTCATTGATTTTGTGGAACTAACTGCTACCTTGTAAGCGTGTTCACCTAAAGCTTTTTTAATTGCCGCCGTTTCTGTCGCGTCGTTAGCTGGTGTGCTGGTGCCATGAGCGTTGATGTAGCTCACTTGCTCCGGTGTAATCCCAGCGTCTTTCATCGCTAGCTGCATAGCTCTAGCTGCCCCTTCTCCACCGGGTACAGGTGATGTGATGTGATAGGCATCACAGGTCATACCGTAGCCGATGATTTCAGCATAAATCTTTGCTCCCCGTGAAAGAGCGTGTTCCAGTTCTTCCAAGAGGAGAATACCAGCACCCTCGCCCATTACAAAGCCATCGCGATCGCGATCAAAGGGACAGCAAGCTGAAAGAGGTGTATCGTTACGGGTGGAGAGGGCACGGGCAGCAGCGAAGCCTGCAAAAGACAAAGGTGTTACAGCGGCTTCGGTGCCTCCACAAATCATCGCCTGAGCATAGCCTCGTTGCACCAAGCGAAAGGCATCTCCTACAGCATTAGAACCCGCTGCACAGGCAGTTACTGTGCAGCTATTGGGTCCTTTTGCACCTGTATGAATCGCCGTCAGTCCGGCTGCCATGTTGGCAATCATCATCGGAATCATAAACGGGCTACATCGATCAGGCCCACGAGTTAGGTAGATCTCTTGCTGGTCTTCTAAGACTTTGAGTCCACCGATACCCGTGCCAATAATTGCACCCACCTGTTCTGCGTTCAGCTCGTTAATTACAAACTGAGCGTCTGCCAGAGCTTGCTTGCTGGCAGATACCCCAAATTGAGCAAAGCGATCCATACGCTTTGCTTCTTTGCGTTCCATGTACTTATGAGGATCGAAGCCTTTCACCTCACCAGCAACCCGGCAATCGTGCCGGGAGGGGTCAAACAAAGTAATCGGAGCAATGCCATTGCGCCCGCTCAACAACCCTTCCCAGTATTCAGCTACAGTGTTGCCTATCGGTGTAATCGCACCGAGACCTGTAACAACGACGCGCTTTTTTTCAAAATTTGTCATGATGCCAGTAAAACAGGGTTTGCACACCCAAAACGCAGAACTTCCCGTGAAATCCTAAAGCTCATTTTAAGCAGGAGTTTCTGCTTTATTACTGATATAGTCTACAGCCGCTTGGACGGTCGCAATCTGTTCAGCAGCCTCATCCGGAATCTCGATGTCGAACTCTTCTTCCAAAGCCATCACGAGTTCAACGGTATCTAGGGAATCGGCATTTAAGTCGTTGGCAAAATTGGCTTCAGGCTTTACGTCATTTGGGTCAACTTCCAGTTGTTCCGTAACGATTTTCTTAACTCTCTCAAAAATCTCTTGGTTCATAGAATGTTCCTCAACCTGGTCGGTTGAACTTTTCAAGCTGTGTTACCTAGTTCTAGGCATTTTCTCATCTTATCGGAAAGCGGTACGATCAATACGCCAGATGGTCGCTTCTCTAACTGGCACCTGATTTTTTTGTGACTCTTAGTTGTTTGGGACTAGTGTATGGGGGATGTAGGGGAGCAGGAAGCGGCGCGATCGCTTTTTTGCGGGTTGGCGATCGCGAAAAGCCATGGCTAACTGTCCACAGAACTCGAAGCACAAAGACGCTGGGTATGCTTCAATTCACGGGACTCTTGCTTTACAAGACCAGCCATCGCGGATTGCTGTAATGTCATGAAGGCATTTAGATCGTCCAAGCCATACTTCGTTGTTTGTAAAAGTAGTCGCAATTGGTTCTCGGCTTCAACTGTTAAGTAGCCAGTGGCGAGAGCCTGTTGGACAATTTCAAGAATTCTATCCATTTGCTTAGACTTCCACATGTTCAGCAAAATCGGAGATTCAGAAAACGTCTGGAGCATACATCACATTCAAGTGCGTTAGCAAAGAGAGCCGTCTGACTGAACTCTCCAGAGATTGAGGTAGATGGCAACCCTATGGAAGCCATGTCACGGCGGAAAAAGTAGACTAGAACTCTTGTAAAAGTCAATTTTTGCGCGGTAGCTATAGTACTTATCACCCTTGCTTGTGCCTTTTATGCAAAAAGTTTCCTCGACTTGCTGCAACCGTCGGTAGGAAACAACGGAATGTCAATAAAGTTAAACAAGATTGTGATCTCTTGCTTCACCCATTCGGGTACTTTTGCCTAAAGTCATTGTCTAGTACAGTCTAAAGAACCAGGGCTTTAGTCACTGTTGCCTGGAAGAACGGCTTACTCTCAGGACTTACGCAACTGGCACAACGCGAAGGCTGAAATAGTACAAATGTACCCTTGAACAGCCACAAGTGAGCGCCGAGCAAATATTTAGATTAATAACAGTAATTAACTTTTCTTGAAAGTTAAAAGGAGTCTTGATGGGAAAATTAATTTAAGTGTATATTCCGTCAGATGATGAAGTTTACTAAACTTAACTATTGTCAGTACTTACTGAGTAGTCAAATCAATTATACATTAACAAATTTAGCCAACCATTTAGCAGGAATTAGCCACGATAAAATCAACCGTTATTTAAAGAACGAAAAGCTAACACCAAGTCTACTTTGGGATAATGTGAAAGAATTAATTGAGAGAGAAGAAAATGCTTATTTAATTTTTGATGATACAGTTATCGATAAAAGATATTCTGAAGAAATCGAATTAACTCGTTGGCAATATAGTGGTAATGAACCTGGTGTTATCCGATAGCGCAGCGGGCGCGCGTACTCGCGCGACGGCATAGGGTTAATAAGTTGTATATATGTCAACCCTAAAACCGGAAGATTTTGGGTAATAGATTACCGGATATATAACCCATCTGAAGATGGGAAAACTAAGATAGACCATGTGCTGGATATGCTAGAAAGCCTGATTGACCACAAGGCTCTACCGTTTAGTACAGTTTTGATGGATTCCTGGTATGCAACGAATAAAATAATGTTATATATCGACGATTTAGGTAAATACTACTATTGTCCTCTCAAACGAAATCGACTCGTTGATGATACCGCAGGAAATGAAGATTATAAGAAAATTGAAACCTTATCTTGGAATGAAACGGAACTGAAAGGTGGTAAGATAATTAAAGTAAAGAAATTTCCTGGTTACAAAAAAGTGAAGCTTTTCCGGGTTACTGTCTCTACCGACAGAACGGACTATATCGCTACCAACGATTTATCTCAAAATTCCACGGATGTTGTCCAACAGGTGTGTAAGATTCGTTGGAAAATTGAAGAGTTTCACAGAGAATTAAAACAATTAACGGGTATTGAATCTTGTCAATGCCGCAAAGCTCGGATTCAAAAAAATCATATCGCTTGTGCTATTTTAGTTTGGCTCAGGCTTAAAGATATTGCTTATCAGACTGGTCAAACTATTTATCAAATCAAATACGCACTTTTGTCAGAGTATTTAATTCAACAATTAAAACGACCGAATATTTTCAGGCGTTTTGTCTAGTTTTTTGGTACAAGGCGCGGCGTAGCAGCGCCCGTGCTTGTGACAGTTGCGTAAGTCCTGTTGGAGCAAGAAGTCTAATTTTCCGAAATCTGGACTGAATAAGGTGATACGGTAACTTTTATAGTTTATGCGGCGTTCTCCCCTCCTCTTCCCTCCTCTTCACGATGCCTTCCCAAAACAGACGCAGCTTTCGTCAGCAAATTGTTCGTGCTTGGCAAGAGCAGGTTCAGGCTAAATTCCCATTGCTACTCACAACTATCCCGATCACAGGGTTAATTGTCGCCATCCTGTCAGTTTGGGGCTTTCTTGAACTTGCTGATGAAGTGTTGGAGAAGGAAACCAAGACGATTGATAAAAATATTTTGCTAGCAATTAAGCCCTTGCATACGCCACTACTCGATTATGTGATGCATGGGTTCTCGATTGTGGGGGGCGCAGTGGTTGTTACTTTGGTGTGCCTCGGTTTAGGAGTAACGTTTTGGAGGCGACGGCGTAAGGCAGAGTTTAAGGCGTTAGCGATCGCAGCCATTGGTGCAGTCAGCTTAAATCTTGTGATTAAATTCATGTTTGATCGCGATCGCCCTGAATTATGGGAACTGGTTGAGGGGAAAACCCACACCTCTAGTTTTCCGAGTGGTCATGCGATGATGTCACTGGTCATTTATGGATTGGTGGGTTATTTGCTAGCAGTTCGCTTTCCTCGCTGGCGGTGGTGGATTGCGATCGGGACGATTCTGCTTGTTGCAATCATTGGCTTCAGTCGGCTTTATTTAGGTATTCACTGGCCGACAGATGTGGTGGCAGGCTACGCAGC
>JALYGX010000208.1 GCA_030776905.1 Cyanobacteriota bacterium
AAAAAGCTGTGCTGGACTTTGGGCAATTTTGTCCTAAGTTTAAAACTGACACAAAACCCAAGGGCGAATTATGTAGAGCAAGAGGCATAGTAGCTTGGTAAATTGCGCGATCGCTCAATTAAAATCAGGCAAAGAGGGTTTTCTAACCTACTCCTCATGAGCACCTAAGCCACGATGAATTTTAGTCAATTACTTGCTGAAAAAATAGACGCGATCGCAAAAAACTGGGTTGAGGCAGTTCGCCTGGATCGGCAGATTTCGACGAGCGACGATTTACCCCACTCCGCTATACAGAATCATGTTCCCGATGTTCTCATGGCGATGACAACCGTGCTTTCCCAATCCCAGGACAGCGATATTCAGTCGATAGTGCAAAACAGTTTAGAACATGGTGTATTGAGGGCTGCACAAGGTTTCGCTCCAACAGAGATTGCGCGGGAGTATCGTCTACTACGTGAGGTGATCTTTTCTACTTTAGAGACAGACTTACTAGAGGGTACGGTTCGGGAAGTAATGCAAGTTTATAGCGTGATTAACGCGACGATTGACGAAGCCATTGCCCAGTGCTTCAAAAGTTATGTAGATGAGCGATTGCAAGAACTACAGCAGCTACAAAGTCAGGCAGAACTAACCAATCAGGAGCTGACTCGCTTGCTAAAAGCGAATCAGGAGAATGTCTCTCAACTCGCCCACGAACTGAAAAACCCTCTGAATTCGATTATTGGCTACTCGGAGCTGATTTTGCGCTCTTCACGCAAGAACGCGGAGGTTGGGGACACCGTTCCCCATATGGAACACATTGAGCGAGTGATACGCAATGGCAGACAGCTACTCCGCCTGATCAACGATACATTGGAAATTTCCCGGTATGAGGCAGGGAAGATGAAACTACAGCCAGTGCCAACAGATGTGCGTTCTTTAATTAAGGATGTGTTTGAAATGTTGCAACCTTTGGCTGCTGTGAAAGAGCTACAGATGGTGCTTGATTGCGAACAAGCTCCCGAAAAAGTGCTGACAGACCCTTTGCGATTGCAGCAAGTAGTCACAAATCTTCTAAGCAATGCGATTCGCTACACAGAGTCGGGAACTGTCCAATTAACGTGCCAGATGCTATCGGATAAGCGGTGGTCTATTGCCGTCACTGACACGGGAGTCGGGATTGCACCAAAAGACCAGTCGCATGTGTTTGACCCCTTCTTTCGAGCTGACACTAGTGGCACTCACCCACCGGATAGTACTGGCTTGGGGTTGGCAATTGTCTCACAGTTAGTACAACTTATGCAAGGTAAAATCGAGCTGGTATCCCAGCTTGGGGTTGGCTCTACCTTCACAGTCATCTTACCGCTACAAGTCAAAGCCCTTGCGTCACAGAGTTCAAGTCGATGACGAATTAATTATTGAGGAGAATTCATGATTTCTCGCAACCGCAACGATGCGTTGATTCTCGCCATCAATTCCTCATAATTAATAGGCTTACGGATGAAGTCATTGGCTCCCAAGTCTAATCCTTTGGGGATATCAGCCTCTACATAAGCCGAGATTAGCAGAATAGGAATGAAAGGTAATTTTTTATTTTGCCGAATCCGCCGAGTTATTTCGTACCCATCCATTCCGGGCATCATAGCATCCAGTAACACTAAATCGGGGGGCGAGGCTTCAATCTGAGCTAGGGCTGATTTGCCACTTTTAGCTGTATGAACCTCAAATCCTTCTTCCGTCAAAATTGCCTCTAGTAGAGAGACATTATCCTCTATATCATCCACAACCAAGATGCGTTTAGCTTGAGGTTTAGCTTGAAACGGCAACATAAAATAAAGTCTCCCTTTGGGTAAATATGCTTATCATAAATTGTGAATTTTGCAATCCTTTAAATAATAGTTATTTGCGAACTTACTAACCTCTTACCTTAGGGGAGTCTAAGCTTAAGCCAATCGACAAGGGTTAGAGGAAAAAGCAGAGACTATTAAGCTAGTTTGTACTCTTCAATACAAAATTCAGGGCTTTAGAAGTACCTCCTGCGTAAGTGGTACGCATCAAATTGATTCCTGAAAATGGTAGGCAGTTTATCGAGTATCAGTGCAGGGCGCTATCAATGCCGAATTGGATGCATACTGCATAGTCTTCCGGCGTCGGTGGAACGCCTCGTGCATAGCTGATGTGACCGATCGCTCCCAGGTTGAGCAGATAGTGGAGCAGGTGCGCGATCGCTTCGGGGTGATCGACATCCTCATCAACAACGCAGGCACCGACCTTATCGGTCCAATGGACGTGTTGACGATGGAGGACTACGACGACTTGATGAAGCTGCATTTCTGGGCACCGCTATACACTACCTATGCGGTTCTCCCAGAGATGCGTCAACGACAGGCTGGACGCATCGTTAATATCTCTTCCATCGGTGGCAAGGTGGTTTCCCCACATATGTTGGCGTATTGCGCTAGCAAATTTGCCTTAACCGGGCTGTCTGAAGGGATGCGGGCAGAGCTGGCAAAGAAAGGAATTGCTGTCACAACGGTATGTCCCGGTTTCATCCGCACAGGGGTTATAGACCATGTCATCTTCAAAGGTGAAGCAGATCAGCCGGTTGAAACTGAGCGACCACATCGACAGGTAGAAGCACAACGAGTCGTGATAGGAGAGGCTGACTCCTTTGGAATCGCTAGGGGAACGCCATCGCCTGAACCAGCGATTGCCGAAGATGACCAATCGGGATTCCCGTTGATTGAACCTTCGCAGGCACCATCCGCTTAAGTGAAGATGAAATCAACGAAATCCAAAGCTTCTTGAGCAAGACATTTCAGCAGGTGGCTGTGTAAGCAATGCTTCTCGGATCAGTCAGACCTAACCCCCTTAGCTCCCCTAACTCGGCTAGTTGGATAAGTCGAGGATTGCGATTCTGCTGTTGACTTCCACCAAAATCAGCCAGATGCGATCACTCATCACTCATCAAGTAACTGACTCCTTGAATCTAAATCACTGTGGATATTTACACCATTTGTATGAAGAAATCTTAGTAAAGCGAACCGCATCATTCTTTCTAAGCCCACATATGTTGGTGCTCTTTCAATTAATTTTCTCAATTCGTTGTCATCCACATTTGGAATGAGACCAGGAGTTTGAACTTCACTCATGTGCCTTTCACTGTCTGCATATACTCCAATCCAGTCTTTGAATTCAAATCCAACATGAACATAACGGCTTCTTAGATCATATGCAGCTTTAATACTTGCTTCAATATTTTCTCTAGTAAATTTTGCGTTTTCTACTATACTTTCCGTATTACTGAAAAAAGATTCAGATTCATAGATCATTTTTTTTAGCATCAAGAAGAATTTCCTTTTTACCTGATAAAGACGTTGTTTTATAAAAGATAAATCTTCGTATGGAATATTATAAGAAGCTAGCTTATTCAATAATTGGTGTAACTTCTGATCATGACCATACAGTTCGTCTTCTGAATATTCATAAAAATTAGACAGTATTTCTCCGCAGGTTATTAAATCTAGATATGCTTTATCTAAATCAGAATCTATTGACTTGATTGAACTTAAGTAAAACCTAGCTGCATTGAAGAAGTAACGAGAAAGCTTTTGATTTTTTCCATGAAGGGTAAAATCTATAATTGAAGCACAGTTTTCCAATTCAAGATTAATATTTACATCTTTTCTAGGGAAAATACTATAAACTGGGTAATAAGAGCGAGGATAAAAAGTAATTATATCTTCATAATGAGGCATCCAAAAGTGACCGGAGCCTTCTATCATTCCATGATTGTCAAATCTTTTTCCATACAAAACAGATAAAGCAATAGATATATAATCACCATAATATGAATAGTCAGGAATAATTATGCTCTGCTTGTCCTCCGGAATAACATCAAAAACAAGCATATAGTGATATCTGCCGAGCAACACTTCTGAGTTAAATCTGTCAAATCGATTGCTATGGATAGAGTAAATACCCATCATATTAGGAGAAACAGGCTCGATTATTAAATTTTCATGGCTATAGCTTCCTTGTAGCCTGGTAGGTGAAGATAAAAGAACTTTACAAACTTTTGAGTTCGGTCTTAAATGATTATTCATTAGTTAAATGAATTCAGCATTTCCACACAATACCACCTTAACACCCGATGACTCAATGATGACCTCAAAGCACTGCCCTCGCGAAAATCTTGCGGTTACTTGGCTCTGAATACCTACCAATAACTTTGAAGTACCGCCCTCACCAATAACGCAAAGCAGGCTAACAGCGAACATCACCAATAAAAAAGATCTTTGAGCGAAGTCAGAAGTTGCAATCTGTCCGGTATATGCCTATGTTAGGCACATTTTGAACTATTTAGCCCACTAATTCCTAATTCAATTAACCGACAAATCTTGCTAAAAAGCCGCCCAGTTGGGGAACCAAAAGAGAGTGATTTCGCCTTGGTCGAAACCCCAATCCCAGAACCAGGGGAAGGCGAAGTTCTCAACCGCACGATTTACCTGTCTCTCGACCCCTGTATGCGTGGTCGGATGAGCGAGCGCGAATCTTATGCTGCTTCGGTAGAATTGGGTTCCGTGATGGTCGGCAAGCAATCCCGATCAGTTTAGATCCCCGACTTTTTAGAAAAGTCGGGGATCTCGCCTTCACGAGCGATCGCATAACCCATCAACTCAACGATGTACCTCACACCTCCTAAATTGCCAATACCCAGTTCTAGTGTGTCTCTAGCATGATGTTGTGAACGTTTCCTTGCGTTTGAATTTGCTCATAGCTATATGCGCTTAAGCAATAGCTGGCAGACAAGGAGAGAAGATGTCAAAAAGTACGTCAAACTCAGAAATGTTATACCGAACTCTCGGCAGTACAGGAGAGAGAGTTTCTGCGATCGGATTGGGAGGTTGGCACCTCAGCTTGAAGCACGTTGATGAGCAACTGGCTATCCGGATTGTTCACACTGCGATCGATCGCGGTATCACCTTCATGGATAACAGTTGGGATTACTTCGGTGGAGCCAGCGAGAGTCGCATGGGGAAAGCGCTTCGTAATGGCTACCGAGACAAAGTATTCCTGATGACGAAAATTGACGGTCGCTCCAAGGAAGAAGCCACAAGACAGCTAGACGAATCACTGCAACGCCTGCAAGTTGATTGC
>JALYGX010000209.1 GCA_030776905.1 Cyanobacteriota bacterium
CACCCGCAGAGATTGTGATGGTTGCTGCCTCTCCCTTGGTAGCGCAAGCGGTGCGACGTGCTGATGGCACTAAGGGCGTACAACGCCGTCCTGGTAAGCCTCAGGTAGAAGATTTGAAGCTGAAAATCTTGGAGATTTTGCACCGGGAAGGCAAATCTCTAGTTGCCCTCAATACAATGCTCTATGCCGATGATGTCAACGAGCAACTGGTAAACCGGAAAATGACGATTCGGGAGGAGAGTGCCAATCAGATGATCTGGAAAGCGGTGATGACGAAGGCGGTAGCGATCGCTCTTAATCCCGTTACTGTTGTAGATCTGCTTACTGGCACGGCCATTGATTTGGTGATGATTCTCTCATTATCTCGTCTTTACGGTATTTCTATGACGCAGCAGGGAGCGATAGGATTACTGCAAAAAATCGTGATTAGTATGAGTGGACTGAGTGCTAGCGAACTTTTGGCAACGGTGGGATTAAGTTCACTTAAAGGTCTATTAGGTCTTTCTGCACCTGCTACAGGTGGGATGTCTTTGGGGCCTTATATTTCTGTGGCATTAACTCAGGCAGGTGTAGCGGGTGTCTCTACTTATGCGATCGGACAAGTGACTAAGATTTATTTAGCGAATGGAGCATCTTGGGGACCAGATGGACCAAAAACTGTTGTGAGTCGTATTCTTTCTTCCCTAGATGAAACTTCCATCCTTAATCGCATTAAAGGGGAATTAGGGGCGAAACTCGATGGACACTCCTTGAATTTCAAAGCGCGATAATTTCTTGGAATATAAGTCTTAATCTCTGCTTAGTTACACGACCTTAAATTTCTGCTAAAACGTGGCTAATCATAATTGCAGTTTTGCCTTGGCGGTATGAGAACAGCTTATCTAAGACTTGAGCTTCACTCACTGGATCGAGTCCTGCCGTTGATTCATCCAAAATTAAAATAGGTGGCTCTGTAACCTTATCCCTCTCCTTCTGGTGTCGAACCAATGGTGATGACGCGGCGAATTTCATCCGTTTTGAAGCCAAGTGCCATCGGTCGCTGCACCCCTGGCAGAACTACCACATCGTAAAGTTCCTCGACCATACCATCAAGGCGTAGCCAGTGGACAATGTCGCCAGTGCGCAGGTCAATGACAAGCAAACCGCAGCGTGCCTCGGCGTCCTTGGCGCGGAGGTTGTCATCGAGAGGGAGTCCGGAAAAGGTCTTGTTATGTCTGGGTTTTGACAGTCCTACCATAGCAAAATCGCCACTAAAAGCAAGCCCACGCATATAGCCAGGACAGAAAGTTATCGGCTCAAACACACCCCGTTCGCGGTCAACATAGCCGAAATCCCCAACTCCCGAATTCAACAGCCATAGCTTGTCCTGATACAGACGCGGTGAGTGAGGCATGGCTAGACCTGTGAGAATTACCTCGTCTGACAGCACGTCGATGACACAGCCCCCATTATGGCGACGATCGCGCCAACCATCAACAATATCAGTTTGGCTGACTGCGGTGACGTAACGGGGTCGATCGCCTTCCATTGCTAAACCATTGAGGTGACAGCGATCTTCAGCCGCTAGCTTGGATATAAAGGGAGGCTTCCACAGAGGCACGAAACTGTAGCGATCGCTTACAGTAGCTAGACAGTTGAATAGGGTATTGACGAAGACAATACGCCCATTGCTATCCACCGCGATGTCGTGAACATCGATATCGCCAGTTGTGTAACCCATTTGCGGTACGTAAAGGCGATCGTAGCCATCCTGTACCTGATTGCGATCGAGGGCATTTTCAAACCGCCATAGCTGATAGAGCGAACTCATATATAGAGTATCCGGACTCGCCCACAATCCCATAGCGCGGTTGAAGGTGCGCTCAAAAACCGATAGCCGTCCATCAGGTTGCAAGCCAATGAAAAACAGCTTACCCGTTTGGTAAGTTGTAAAGGCGAGGCTGACGCCCTGTTGTGCCAGCCAAGCATTAAACTGCCGAGAACCGCTGATTTCCAATTTAGGATTTGTTACGGGGTCAACCTCAGAGCCAATCATTTTTCTATCCTCTGCCAAATTCAACGCATCCTATCACGAGATAGTTTGGGTACTATCCACTTTCCCCCTCAATAAGGGGGTACTTATCTATCCGGTCAGGCTGAGGATTTTACGCAAAAAATCGTGATTTTTACAAAACTTCAAATGAAGCGACAGCTACCTCAGACTCAGGGGTGGTAGCGGATTTCGATCGCGTTAGTCGGGAAGATGAGGCGATCGCTTTCGCGCCAATAAAAACGCTCCTAAAGTGCGATCGGCGCTTCACGAATAACTCTTGGATTCATCCCACCTATAGGAAGAGTGGGCTTTCTAGCTTGACTCTGTAAACTAGACCGTGGCACAACTTGTCACAGCCTTATGCATAACTTTTATAGCGAAATACATCAGCCAGACGAGCAGATTGACCTGGCAAAAGCAGCACTTTATATCGCCCAAGAAGAATACCCCGACCTCGACGTTGATGCCTACATGAATGCCCTTGATGTTATGGCGGCTGAGGTAGAGGAGCGCTTACCCGTCGAACGCTATCCCCTGCGGATTATCCAGAGCCTCAATAAATACTTGTACGATGACCTAGGCTACAAAGGCAACACGAGTGATTACTACGATCCTCGCAATAGCTACCTTAATGAAGTCATCGACCGACATACTGGCATTCCCATCACCCTCTCCGTCGTCTACCTAGAAATTGCCCGACGCCTTGATTTTCCGATGGTTGGTATTGGGATGCCGGGACATTTCCTGATTCGTCCGGAGTTTGAGGACACTGGAATTTTTGTTGATGCCTTCAATCAAGGCGAGATTTTGTTTGAGCAGGATTGCGAGCAACGACTTGCTCAGATTTACGGGCATCCTGTGCCACTGCAACCCATGTTTTTACAACCCGTAAGTCCTAGGCAGCTATTGGTACGGATGCTGACTAATCTAAAATTTATTTACCTCAACCGCAAAGACTTGGCAAGAGCGCTAGCCGTCGTGGAATACATTTTGCTTTTGCTTCCCGATGCGGCGATGGAACTGCGCGATCGCGGTCTTCTGTACTACCAATTAGGATATAAGTCTAACGCCTCTCAGGATTTAGAAATTTATTTAGCCATGCTTCCTAATGCGGAAGATGCAGATGCGATTCGTCGGTTGATCGATCAACTAAATCGCAACCCCTAAACCTCACTCTTAGATGTTAAAAGTTATATGGTTTAAGATACCTGTTATCTGAAAGCACTACAAAAGGAGTTGAGGTAATGGTCTATGCCTAGCTCCAGCAATACCAGAACAATTACATCAACGATGAATATCTGGCGATCGCAAAGTAGCCTTATTCTGACAGTCGTGCTACTGATTGCGATCGAACTGCTAGACAAAACTATCTTCAAGATTCCCAACCCGGCTCCAGTTTATCTCACCGCCGTTGTGTATGCTGCTTTCCGGGGGGGATTGCTATCTGGGTTCCTCAGTGCGGGGATTACACTACTGTACGCCTTTTATTACTTCTCCACACCGCAGCAACTCTTTCACTACACCGACGACAATTTCCGGCGCGTCATCATTTTAGCCGTAACCACACCTGCGATCGCCATTGCTGACCTTAGAGGACACCGACCATAGATAAGTCCAGCATTCGATAGGCTGGACTTATCTGCTAGGTTTAGTAGATGCACCAAACAACTCATACTTGATTTTGCCGTGCGGCTGACTGAGGGGAGGCTCTCTCCCTCCTTTGCCTAAGGGCTTGTCCAAAAATAACTTCGTCGTTTTGAGAAACCATTAGTAGGGTGGGCAATGCCCACCTTACAGAAAAGTGCGAAAGCGTTAACGTTGGCGTTAGCCTAGTTATTCTTGGACGACTCCTAAACATTTATTCACAAATAAATACTTAAGTAAAATGAAAGAATGCATAACTCCCAGCCTGCCTGGAGCTAAGTACGAGTAGAAGAAATTGCACTTAATAAGGTAGGGCATACTCTAACTCTATATGTTCGACGCCACCCAATTTGACTCCAACGGGTTCAATACATCTCTCAGCAATCCCCTAAACCTGAGTAGTGCGATCGCTGGTCAGCCTCTAACGGGAGAAGCAGACCCCTTGTTGGCATCTACTGCTCAAAACGAACTTGCCCTCAGTTCTAGCTTGAATGTTGACGTTCATCTCAACCAGAGTCCAGAAGGAGCAGGTGTTAGCGATACATCTGGAAGTGTTTCCCCAGAGTTATTTTTGTTCGCGCCCTCAGAAAGTCCCCTAGCGCTGACCTCTAGTACCCCCAAGGCAGGGGTAGAGCAACCTACAACTCAGGTAAGCAGCGATTCCTTAACAGGTATCAACGAACATAACCTTTTAGTCGGTAGCCTCAATCAAAACCTAACTCGTCAGAGCGGTGTCACTTCCACCTCTGTCATCCAGAGGACGCTTAATAGCACCGACCCAATCACCTTTGACAGCCGCCGCTTCCGCAATGATTATCTCTTAACGGGGATTTCTGCGGGAGAGCAGGTGGAGGTGAACCTGAACGCCGATTTTGATACTGCCCTAGTACTAATAAACGCCGCTACTGGAAAGGTTCTAGGCTTCAACAATAACTCTAATGGCACTCTCAACTCTCAGCTCTCCTTCACAGCCGAACCAGGTGTTGACTATCTGATCCGAACCACTTCGTTTACTGCGAATGCTACGGGTGAGTATACCCTGAGAACAAACGTAGGAACTCCCGTACCGGGTACTCCAATTACAGGCGACCAAACCGTCAGTGGCACCTTAGCCAGGACTGACTCCAGGAACCCGGCTCGTTATGGCAGGTTCAGCGATGACTATCTGTTGACAGGTGTGGTCGTCGGTCAGGCGGTGGAGGTGAACCTGAACGCCGATTTTGATACCTATCTACAAGTCGTGAATGCTAACACGGGAGCAGTTATAGCTTACAACGATGATTCGGGTTCTACGACAAACTCTCAGCTCTCCTTCGTTGTGGAATCAGACGTTAATTACATTATTCGAGCCACGAGTTTTGCCCCAAGAGCTGTCGGAGACTACACTATTACAACAAACACGGTTACACTGCCTGAAGGCTATAACACCAACTATGGCTATGGTTTGGTTGATGCCGCAGCAGCCGTCGCTGGTGCAATTGGAGAAAGCAGCCCCTTCCCTGAGGTCGCTCAGTTGGAGGGAAATAATTGGGGACTAGACGGGGTAAATGCCCCAGAAGCTTGGGCGCAAGGATACACGGGTCAAGGTGTAGTGGTGGCTGTCGTGGACAGTGGCGTTGACTACAACCATAGTGACTTGAGCGGTAACATCTGGGTCAACAGTAGTGAAATTGCTGACAACGGCGTCGATGATGATGACAATGGTTATATCGATGATGTCCGGGGTTGGGATTTTGTCGATGGAGATAACAACCCGATGGACTTGAACGATCACGGAACTCATGTAGCGGGCACAATTGCAGCAGAGAATAATAGTTTTGGCGTTACTGGTGTTGCCTATAATGCGTCAATTATGGCAGTAAGGACGTTTGATGAAAATGGTCTGGGCTTGCCTTCTGACATTGCAGCCGGAATTCGGTATGCCGTCGATAACGGGGCTGATGTGATTAACCTGAGCTTGGGTGGTGACTTTACTTCCGCTGAGGAGGAGGAAGCGATTCGCTATGCATCAGACAGCGGAGTGGTTGTTGTTATGGCAGCGGGGAATGAGGGTGCCAGCCAACCCGTCTATCCAGCTCGCTATGCTACTGATTGGGGTATTGCCGTTGGGGCAGTAGATAGCAATAAGACGCTGGCTGACTTCTCCAACCGGGCGGGTGCTACAGCACTAGATTACGTTGTTGCTCCGGGGGTTGATATCTTGTCTACTACTCCGGGTAATAGTTACCAATCTTTTGATGGTACATCGATGGCTACTCCTCACGTAGCTGGAGTTGCAGCTCTCATCCTGAGTGCGAATCCTAACCTAACTCCGGCTGAAGTAGAAAGTCTCTTGACTCAGACAGCAAACAGAACAGGCATTACTGTCTAGAAAATAGTTCTGAGTGCTGACTGGACACTGACAAATTTGTTTGCGATCGCAAACCAGTGGAGTTTAGTTTTCAATGCCCAGAGAACTACTTTCTCTTTCCTGGCTTGGGACTCTATGACGTTGCTGAATCGGAATCTGGATTAGGAACTCTGCACCTTGATTGGGTGCTGAAGTACAGGTCAATTGACCGCCATGCTTCTCGATAATCTGATAGCTAATAGACATTCCTAAACCCGTACCGGAACCCACTGGTTTTGTCGTAAAGAAGGGGTCGAATAACCTCCAGCGTACTTCCTCAGTCATCCCTTTCCCGTTATCACTAATCCGAATCATCACTTTATTGTTATCTAAAACTTCCGTACAAATCCGAATCATACTGGGATTGTTTTGGATATCTTCATTCGTTCGCTCCACGTTGTATTCATCTATTGAATCAATTGCATTATTCAGGATATTCATAAAGACCTGATTGAGTTGTCCGGCGTAACACTCGACTTTAGGCAGCTTGCCATATTCTTGAATAACCTCAATAGCAGGACGCTCTGCTGTGGCTTTTAGGCGATGAGCGAGAATTAGCAAAGTATTATCAATACCCTTGTGAATGTCCACCGATTTCATCTGTGCCTCATCAATATGCGAGAAGTTCCGCAACGATAAGACAATCTCACGAATGCGATCGGCTCCTATTTGCATTGATGAGAGGATTTTCGGTAAGTCTTCTTTGATAAAATCTAGGTCAGTTGTCTCTATGTAGGCTTGAATTTCTGTTGCTAAATCTGGATAATATTTTGGATAGAGTTGAACCAGTTCCAACAAGTCTTGAACATATTGATTGATGTGGCTGATATTGCCGTGAATGAAATTAAGAGGGTTATTAATTTCATGGGCGACACCAGCAACCAACTGCCCTAAAGACGACATTTTTTCGCTTTGAATCAGTTGGGTTTGAGTTTGTTGGAGTTCGCATAAGGCTCCCACCCACTGCGCCATTAGCTTCAACAGCTCTTTGTCGGCTGCTGTAAATGCGCGATCGCGTGCCTGAAGACTGAAAAAACTCAAGGTGCCGTAAACTTCTCCCGCCACAACCACTGGCATCCCAATATAGGTTTCGATGTGGCTGGAGGCATAGGCGGGGTGGCTACACCAGTGCGATGTTCCCGCTGATTCAAAAGCAACAGGTTCTTTCGCGCCCAACGTTTCACTGCAATAAGTCTGCGCTAAATCCCAGCTCGAACCTTTGGCGATATTGAAGCTGGAATTGGGGGAAACTTGAGCGGCAACCACTTCATAACGAGCCTCCCTGGGAGGTGCTTGTGTACTACCGCGCTCTGCTGACGCTCCTAACGTCGCTACCGCGTTGCTATTGCTAAGGCTAACGCCTTTGACACAACCTAAAGCTCCCATAGACAGACCGAACTGGCGGCGTCCCAATGCCAGCAGTCCTTGTAGGCGTTGGTCAAAACTAAGTTTTCGGGCTGTGCTTACCTTATACAAAGCTCGAAGGGTTTCTTCTGTGCGCTTGCGCTCTGTAATGTCAGTGCAGATGCCGATTAGTCCTACGATTTGACCGCTTTGGTCTTTAATTGCATCGGCACGTAAGCTAATCGTGATGACGCGATCGCTCTTGCTACGGAACTTTACTTCACCATGCCAGTAATTGCCGCTCTTTATGGAAGCGAACACATCCTCGGCAACAGCTAAGTCGGTGAAGAGTACGACTGGTCCTCCAGCAGCGTTCAACTCATCCACTGTGTACTCTAACAAGTTGATAAACGCTGGGTTGTGGTAGATTGATTTGCCCTTAAGATCGACCATGCTAACGGCATCGCTAGTGCTTTCAACAGCTTTGCTAATGCGTAGAAGTGCTTCTTCTGTTGATTTTCGCTCGGTGATATCTGTGAGCATCCCCAAGGTGCCAACATGCTGTCCAGCGGGGTTGAGGATGGGATTGGCAGTAATCAGTGTCCACAACTCGGAGCCATCCTTGCAGCGGAATTTAAAATCGTGCTGTTCTATCATCCCTTGGCGACGATGCTCCAACTTCTGGGCAGCAATTGCTTGCCCTTCTTCATCCATGAATGCAAACAACCGCATCCCGATCATTTCCTCAACGGTATAGCCCAGCATTTCGGCGATTCTGGCATTGGCAAAAGTCGTCTTGCCCTCGGCATCCAGTATCCAAATTCCCTCTGCCGCTGTCTCAATCAAGCGACGATACTGTGCTTCACTCTCCCGCAGCGCTTCCTGCGCCTGCTGGCGCTCCGCCATCTCCTTCTGCAATTGGGCAATAACTTGCCTGAGTTGTGTTGTACGCTCCTCAACTCGAATTTCTAGCTGATCATGCGCCTTTTTCAGTGCTTCCTCAGCAAGTTTGCGTTTGGTGATGTCGATGAGCACGCCTTCTGAGTAGCCCTCTTTGGCATACAACTTGCCTGAGTAGGAAACCCAAAATATAGAACCGTCTTTTCGACGAAGTTGGGTTTCAAAATTTTCCACAAATCCTTTGTCAAGTAGCTGCTGTTTGAGGGGTTCCCTGTCGGCTGGATTGACATACACATCAAGGGCTTTTACTCCTTCATAGGAATCGTAGCCGAACATTTTTAAAATGGCGGCATTCGCATCCAGAACCGTGCCGTCACTGAGGGTATTGCGAAACATCCCCACTAGTGAATTGTGGAAGAGATTTCTGTACTTTTGCTCACTCCTTTGCAGCGCTTCCTCTGCCCGTTGGCGATCCGTGATATCCCGAAAGCTACAGACTCTACCAACAATGTTTCCTCCTATCCGCTGAGGCAGGGAATAACGCTCGACGATTCTCCCATCTTTCAGCTCGAAAATCCCGTAAGCTTCTGCATCCACCTGGGATAGCAAGTCCTGGGTTTGGCTCATAAAAGCTTCGGGGTCTTTGAGCTGCTCCAAAATCAACGGCACCAATTGATTGAGTTCTCCTGAGGCGATAACAGCTTCAGGGATGTCCCACATCCGGACAAACTTTTGATTAACAGTCGCGATGTATCTTGCGTTTTGGGTGACAATAATGCCATCCGCCGTGGCTTCAAGCGTACCGCGCAGTACAGAAAGCGATCTCTCTAGTTCCTCTTGAACCTGCTTGCGATGGGAAACCTCGCTCAACAATTGGTCGTTGGTCGTCTTTAATTGGGCGGTGCGCTCCTCTACTCGGAGTTCCAGCTCTTGTTTGGCTTGTTTTAGGGCTGCCTCTGTAATCTTGCGCTTGGTGATATCCCGCGTGATTGCCAAGTGTACCCGCGTTCCATCTGATTCACTATGCAGGGGGACAGCATGAGTTTCCATCCAGCGACGCACACCTTGCAATCCAATAATCTCGAATTCCAGAGTGCCCCTGTTGCCCTGGCAAACACTTTCGTTAAAAGCAACAAAGCTCTCTTGATACTCTGGAGCAATTAGGGAATAAACTGACTGACCAATAACAGCCTCAGCGCTAGTAGCCCCAATCATGGTCAGACCCGCAGGATTCATGTCCAGTAGAGTGCCGTCAGATGCCACAATCTTCACGCATTCCGGTTCTGTTTCGACGATCATCCGCCAGCGATTCTCACTTTCTTTCAGCCGCTGTGCTTGTGCTTGCTTGGCAAAACTAACATCACGTACTAGCCAGCCTAAGGAAAGGGGCTTGCTCTGTTGCTCTTGGAAGGCTGCCACTCTTAAGGCAGCGTCAAAAGCTTCACCGTTACTGGAACACAGGCGCACTTCCCACTCTTGCACCGAACCGATTTCATGGCATACCTGCTTGAGTTGCGACCGAAAGGTTGGACGGTTTTCCAGAGGAACGAAGCTGAGGAGCAGTTTGCCAACCAGAGACTTCTGAGAAACATTGAGCAGTGTGGTGGCGGCACAGTTGGCTTCCTGAATCGTCCCATTTATATCGGTTACTAAGTAGGCGTCTGGAGCGAAGTCAAATAGACCCTGATAGCGCTGACGTTGCGCTTCCACTGCTTGACGAGCAGTGACTAATTCCTCATTTTGCTGGAGCAGGTGTTCCTGGGCTACTTGTAGTTCTTCTAAGGCAGTGCGGAGTTCCTCGAAGCTTTCCTCCAGGAAATTTTGTGACAGCAAAGGCAATTGGCTTGCTTTCTGGTCTAGCACAACCAGACGATTATGCATGGCTTCTATTTGGTGCGTAATTTCATCCACTTGCAAGACGGCCTCCTTCTGTTTTCTCAAAGTGCCATACCAAGCCATGATTGTTGTTAGAGTTTGTTTGTTGAAAACTTGAGGCAAGTTTTCTAAAAAGGAATATCAAGTTAATAGTCTAAAAAAAATGTAACGCCTATGCTTTTTGATAGACTTTTAAACCTCTATAATTAGTAGGGAACGTTAAAGTATCTCTAATTAGTTAGATTAGATTATAAATTTCATTTTTTGGATATCTATACTGCAAGTTTTGTTAAGAATCGTTATCCAGTTGTCCTTCTGAATTGTATTAGCTTTTTTGAGTTGCTCCTCTATCCAAAGAAATATGCAATGGGATAAGTTTATTTTTCGATAATAACTTGAGTTGTAATACCCTGATCTTTAACCCCGTAAAAATTTTTCCTGCATTCAGTCATTTTTGAATTATTAAATATTATTAAATTAAATTAAGCAAATTATTATAAAGTTGGAGTTTCAGGCTAATCCTAATATTTTTAGGCCATGATACGGCTTGAATTGCTTTTAAAACGGTTTATATGTATCGCCAATAAAGTGAAAAGGTATTGAGGAAGGGGGAAGGGAGAATTATCCTTCACAACTTCCCCTACACCTCGGCTACTGGGCACTCTGCTTAGTTGCTCGCTCGATGCGATCGCTAAAATAAGCTTCCTGATATTGCAATGATTTTGCTAATTCCAGCCCTTTTTGAAAAACTGCCAGGGCTTGAGGAAAATTTTTCTGCTCCAGATAAATCTGCCCTATTCGATCATAAGCCTCCATCAAGCCATAGTAATTAACAGCTAGCTGCTCTGACTTGAGGAGAACTTCATAAACCTGCAAAGCCTCCTGTGGCTGGTCATGAGAATGGTATAAGGTTCCCAACTTTTTCAGGGCTTCGCTGGCATAGGCGAACTGTCGCGACGACCAAGCTAGGGAATAGGCTTCCTGGTAGTTTTGACTCGCCTTCTCTAGGTGATCGATCGCGTCCTGGGATTTTTTACTTGCCTCGTCGAGTTGAGCAAGTGCTTCGTAGTCAGAGCCGATCGCAATTTTCAGGGCTGGTATCTTGGTAAAATCTTTTTGGTTCAGGTAAGTTTGAGCCAATCGTTCCTTGGTTTTCAAAGCATTGGCGGGTTGTTTCGCTTGGTCGTAGACGTAGAGTAGCTGTTGCAGATAGACGGTTTCATTAACGCGATCGCCCTTTTCCTGAGCCTGAGTGAGCAATTCCTCATAAGCGGCGGCGGCCTTTGGGTAGTCAAACCAGGCTAAGTTCAATTCAGCCAGAGTCTTCAGCGTTGCCTCTTGAGCCGTGCTATCACTGCGAGTACGGGCATCTGCCAGAACTTTTTCATAAACTCCTACAGCGGGTTCAAGCAATCGTACCTGCTGGTAAGCCTGCCCCAACGCTTTCAGCAGTTCCAGATTCATCAACTTCTTGTCTTCAACTTCTTTCTGAATCGCTTGCAAACGCATCGTAATTACTTTGGCATCATCCTTTTGAGTTCTCTGCCAAGCAATTTCCCCGACTCGTCCCAACGCCTGCACCTCCTCTAAGTACCCTAGCGCCCGCCGCAATCGCAGTTCGCGATACCAGATTTCAAACGCCTCTAGTGGCTTGCCTGCCTGAAGTAAAGCCGTTGCCTGAGCATTGAACTCATCCAAAGAACCCCTCAATCTCGATTGTTCTTCAGGGCTGAGAGTACGCTTCTTCGACTGTTGAGGCAACAGTGGATCGGGTGTCCTGATCTCCAGGGGGTTAACTTTAGGTTCCTCTGGCTTGGGCTTCTCCTGTGCTGCCAAGGGCATCGAAGTGAAACACAGCACAAGTGTAGCAATCCAAAACACTGTCCTTCCCCACCGTGGTGCAAAGACGTGCCCCTGCTTTGCTATCAGAAGTTTGGGTTGTAATAGAGACAATGATTCTTGAACCGATTTCATCAACGTTATCAATCGTAAAAAATAAGTTTAATGACTTGACATTGAGCTACTTAGCGGCAGAGAACCCTAGGTCTGGAAAGCGCATCAGGCTTTCCCCGCTATAGATTAAATACCCCTTAGCCATAGCATTCTCAGCCAAATTGACGCTTAAATTAAACCGAGAGTTTCTACTCCTTACTGATAATACTTATGACTCAGCTAGTAAACCCCAAGTGCTTAAGGTTACGTATCTCTCGTAAATTATTGTCTCTACTATCAGTTGTCGTGAGCGCACTGCTAAGCCTTGCCATCGCTGGCTGCGATCCATCCCAAGCGCTAACAGCAGAACAGCGAACCTTTCTCAACCTTTCCCTAAACTTCTTGGGAGAGTACCAGTTGCCGAAGATGAAGTTCAAGGATACCCCGGTTGGGGGACTCTCCGCCATCGCTTACGACCGACAACGCGATCGCTTTTACGCCCTCTCCGATGACCGCTCTCAGTACGCTCCAGCCCGATTTTACACGCTCCAGTTAATTCTCGATCGCACCGATCCAGAAAAAATTGGTCTTGAAAAAGTCGAAGTAGAAGACGTTACCTTCCTCAAGAACGAGAACGGCGAAACCTTCCCCAAAGATAGCCTTGACACCGAAGGCATTGCTCTGTCGCCCCAAGGAAATGTGTTTATCTCCAGTGAAGGCTCCCCCAAGCAGGGAATCGCACCGTTCATTCGAGAGTTCGATCTAAAAACCGGACAGCCGCGCCGCAGTCTAGGCATTCCAGAGCGTTATTTACCCAACGACAACACTAAGGAAGAGCAACCGCCTCGTGGCATTCAAGAAAACTTAGGCTTTGAGTCCTTGACTGTTGAGCCAGGAAGTAGTTTGGCAGCCGCCACTGGCGACCCCTTCCGCTTATTTACCGCCACCGAATCTGCTCTTTTGCAGGATAGTCTCCCGTCCACTTCCATCCAAAGCCCCCGGATTCGTTTGATGCATTACTTAATTGGAAACATCGCTCGTCCGATGGTCGTTACTGAACAGCTTTACCTACTCGACCCAGCACCCAGTGGTACGATTCGGCACGGGTTGACTGACTTACTAACTCTAGATAGCGGAGGTCACTTTCTCACCTTAGAGCGTAGCTATGGTTTCTTGGGAGGTAGTGCAAAAATCTATCAGGTAGCAACAGGTGCAGCAACGGATACTTCAGGAATTGAGACTCTCAAAGGTGACGTTTCTCGAATTGATGCGGTTAAGAAAAAGTTGCTCTTGGACTTGAGTGAACTAGGCATTTACCTAGACAACTTGGAAGGAACGACTCTTGGTCCACGCTTACCTGATGGAAGCCAGAGTCTAGTTTTAGTTAGTGACAACAATTTTAACGATATCCAACTAACACAGTTTCTTTTGTTCCGTCTCAACGGCTTGCGTTGAATTCAGAGCTCAACTAGCGAAGGGTGTGACCTCTCCCCGCTTCGGGGAGAGGCTTTCAGAATCGCCAATCAGTAAAATAACTATAACGTTATCTACTGAGGGGTGGCAGCTTGCTGCAAATTGCCTAAGTTGAACAGAAACGGCACGCTACTTTTAGAGTCACCACCCATAACTAAAACATTTGGCATCTTAGAACCTCCTTGTCGCCAAGCTTCGATCGCTTCTTTCTGAAGAACGAGCTGTCCCCCTTGCACTTTCAGGGTTTCAGCCAAAAGTCGTTGCGCTTCAGCTCTACCTTGAGCGCGATTAATGTCCGCTTGTGCTTCTTGTTCCGCTTCCTGCGCTACATAGACGGCTCTTTGCGCCCGTTGTTCGGCAATTTGTTTCTCCTCAACGGCTTTAGAGAACTCTGGAGAAAATGCTAGATCGACTACGCTAGTATCCAATACGATGATGCCGTACTTGTTTAAGCGATCGCCCAAGGCAGTATCAAAGTCTCGCTTGAGTTCATCTCGTTTGGTAATTGCTTCTTCAACTGTTCTCCTCGCTGCGGCGACTTTAAAGGATTCCTGAGTCTGAGGCGCAATAATTTTCGATACGATGTTCTGCAATGTCCCTTGTTTCCTTCTGATCTCAACAACTTCAGTTGGATCGAGGCGAAAGTTAATAGCGAAGCTAGCCGATAAATCTTGTAGATCTTTAGTAGAACTCTGCGCTGGAACTTCAAATTTTTGCACCGTCACATCATATACATCTACCGTTGAAATTAGTGGCGGTTTCAGGTGGATACCTTCCAATAAAGCTCCATCTCTAGCTTTACCCAAGATGCTGATGACTCCTGCCTGACCTGGGTTAATAATCACAAAAGAACTAAAGCTCAGGAGAATGATAGCGGCGGCTAAAATCCCTCCAACTAAAGCTTGCCAATTCTGTGGATTTTGATACTTCAAGTTCTTATCTGCCTTTCTAAACGTGTGTAAACGTGTCGATTTGTGCGTTGGCTTGGTAGACAAAAGAGCAATAGTAATTTCCTCGACTATCTCTGGCAACTGCAACTTCCTTGAACTTTTCAGGAGATTGTTCTGTTAGTTCAGCTAGGATATGGGGAAGCCTTTATTTTTACTTTTCCCACTTGTAGGTAGAACTATGCGGTTGTGTTCGATTTTTCTGGCGTTGCCCGCCCGCTTCGCTAACAGAAAACGGGCTGGATAACAGAGAGTAAAAAAAGCGTGTCTAGGTCTGAATCTAGGAAATCCTGGTGTTTCTCCTGCCTTGACTCGTCTATAAAAGGCTTGCATCGCTTTGTCTATTTGAAAATAGGCTTCAGCTAACAACTTTCCATAAACTTGATTCAATACTCAGCCCTTAACACTCAGCATTTTTTAAAAGCGCTCTCCAATGCCAAAGTGGATACGGCTGTCACCTTGGTCATTCAAACCATAATCTACGCGAATCGGACCGAGTGGCGACTGTATCCGAACGCCAAGACCATAGCCGAAACCGTTGCCAGGTTTACCCCTGACGCCGGCTGGGTCACCGGGTACGTTACTTCCCGAACCGAAGTCGGTAGCATAATCAACAAATAGAGCGCCGCCTATGATCGAGAGAATGGGGAAGCGATATTCAGCCGTTGCTTGGATAAAACTGCGCCCAGCCCCAACATCTCCCTCGCCGTAACCTCGCACGGAGTTACTGCCACCGATGGAAAAGGCTTCATAGGGCGGCAAGTCTCCGATAACAGTTCCACCTTGAATATTAAACGCCAGCGCCTGAGGTCCTTTATTGAAGCGGGTAAAGTTAACGGGGATGTAGTAGCTGTAGTTTCCTCTCAGGCGGGTAAGGAAAATGCTTCCCCGTCCAACTGGCACGGACTGCTCAACACCAAACCTTAGCAGGGAACCGCTTGTGGGTCGTAGGATGTTGTTACGGCGATCGCGTACAGCACCCAACTGGACGCTCAAGAGGTCATCTTTCCCTTCTCTACTGAAGCTTAAGTCATTGCCCTGCTCATCTCTGGGACTGAGTTCGCCATCGCTATCCCGGACGGAAATCCGTTGATATTGTAGTCCTAGAGAGGCTGTCCATTCGGCTCGGGTAAAGACATCTCGCGACAAAGGACGGGTAAAGCTGATACCAGCGCCCGTGCGCACGATCCGAGGGCGATCGCCATTGGGTAGGTTAACTTCTTGCTCGCCGCCATCAAAAATCAGCGAAATCGACCGCCGGCGGAAGCCATTAACAGTGTAAGAGGTGCGGTAGGGGTCGCCCGCAATCCAAGGGTCTGTGAAGTTAACATCAAACAGGAACTCCCGCTGACCAACCTGTACTTCTGCCCCTACAGTCTGATTGTTACCTCCCAGGTTTTGCTGTTGGTAGCTGACCGACCCGAACAAACCACTAGCAGAACTAATACCAGCACCCGCCGCGATCGAGCCAGTATTCTTCTCAATCACGTCTACAACCACAACTACCCGACGCGGGTCTTGACCGGGAGCAAAGGAAAGCCGCACATCATCAAAAATCCCTAAACCGAAGACTCTGCGCAAATCCCGTTCGGCTGTCTGTCGGTTAAAGACATCACCTGACTTTAACTGCACCTCCCGCGTAATGATAAATTCGCGGGTACGACCTCTAACGGGTTCGCCTTGCTCATTCTCCGTCTCTCCCTCTTTATTGAGATAACGCACGCGAATATCTTCAACGACCCCTTCTGCTACAACCAAGGTGACTGTGCCATCCGGGGTAACTCTTGAGGCATCGACGACTTGGGCTAAGTCATAACCGTTGTCTTTGTACCACCTGTTTAACTCTTGGATGCCTTGTTGGAGTTGGCGAAAGTTCAGGATTTGACCATACTGCCTGCCGAATATTTCATTTACAATTTCTGGCGGTAGAACGCGGTTGTTAGCATTTTCGGGCACGGTATTCACCGAAACCTGACGCAGTACCGGGTTAGCCTGCACGATAAAGGTAACGCGAACACCCAAGGGAGTATCTTCTGGCCTCACATCTACAGTGGCGAAGTAGCCTGTAGCGAAGATCGCATTCACATCTGCCTGCAACTCAGAGCGAGTTGTTGCCCGTCCCGGTCGGGTGCTAATCACACGATAAATTTCATCTTCCAGTTGCCCTTGTGCGCCGCTAATAAACACTTCTGCGACCAGCACTCGCGCTTCTGGCGCTGCTGAAGGTTGAGTTTCAGCTTCGGGGGATGGGGTTGGAGATGGAGTTGGAGATGGAGATAGGGATGGAGATGGGGTTGGGGATGGAGTTGGAGATGGAGTTGGAG
>JALYGX010000210.1 GCA_030776905.1 Cyanobacteriota bacterium
GGCATATTTAAGACGGGCACCAGAGATGCTACATCTTGGGCATTGGCTCCCCAGCCGTGTAAGATCACGATTAACCCGGCGGCTGATTGACCTGTTTCTGGGGGAATTGAAATAGCGTCGAGAGACAGGGCCTTACTCCAGAAGAACTTAACTCACCATTTACTAATACTTGCGAAGCTGACATTCTATCAGGATAGTAAGGCAATCGTGCAAGCAAATCACCAATCCGAGACATTAGTGAAACTATCTGTCTTAAGGATGATGTGGCGATCGCGATCGATAGTAATCGCTCCCTCACTTTTCAGCTTACTGAGGAGGCGGGTAACTGTAACTCGTGTCGTGCCGATCGCATTTGCCAAGTTCTGATGGGTCATGCGCACCCCCAAACGAGTGCCTTCCGCCACGGGTTGACCCATTTCCCGTTTCATCAGCACTAGCAACTGTTGCAAGCGGTCTTCAACTCGGCGCTGACCCGCTATGGCTAATAAGGCTTCTGTCTGCTGGATGCGACGAACTAGCTGTGGTAAAACAATCTGAGCTAGACGCGGGGAATCGTTGATTTCCGCCTGAGAAAACCAGGTGAGTTGGACATCATTAAGCGCGATCGCCTGATAGCTTCGTAGCAGGGAAAACCACTGACCAAAGAACGTTGAAGGCTCTGCCCAACCCAGCCATACCTCTTCACCATTGTGGCAAAGCGTACTCAACTGCACTAAACCCTGGCAGACTTGCCAGACGCCCTGAGTAACTAAAGGAATCTCTTCCCCTTTGGCATAAAAATGCAATCGCCGCCCAACATTTGGCTCGTAGAGATCGCTTTCTAGAATTCCTCTGGAAGCTTGTGGCATGGGGTGCAACTCTTTACAGCTTTTTACACGGACTACTGACTTCTGAAGCCAGCCTCAATGTATATCACCAAGGTAAAGGCTTGGTAATCCCAAGATTAATATTTCTCTTCCCTAGCCGCTAGCCCTTTGTTTATAATCCTTACCCTACCTTTTCATCTGCTGCCTGCTCTGCTCTGGGAATGGGTTGTAGTATTGCCTGGTGTAAATCTTTCCTGATTTGAGGATCGAGATATCGTTGTTGTAAGGACTGCCACTTCTGCCATATCTCACAACGAGTTTCAGTCAACTGAGCCGCCAGCGTTGGCAGTTGATCGGCGAGTTCTGAGTCGAGGTTGTCCGTCAGAAATTCGGCTAAAACGAAACTGTCTTGAATCTCACCTAAAAGGCTCTGGATTTCTTTAACTTCTTTAAGATAATCCTTATAAGTAGAGCTATAGAAATCTGTAAATAGCTCCATCTGATAGCGCACTCGCTTAGCTTGTTTGCGTAGGCTATGAACAACGTCCCCGTGCTCGTTTAAAAGCTGCACTACGCCGTCACAATCCAGAGTACTAGGAACTTCTATTTCTCCATCCTTGAGTTCAACTCCTACCAGCCAAGCCGGATGCAGAAAAAGTTCGCTGACTGAGGGTAATAGCAAATCTGGCAGAACATCGTAAATAGAAATTTCTGCCAATTGTCCGTAATTCGGCTGTTCTAACCAATCTTTGAACGCACCTTTTAGTTTCTGATAGGGTTGCTCCTTGAGAGTTGCCTGAACCTGCTCGAATGTTTTTTTTCGCTGTTTTCCCAGACTTGCTAAAACTTTCTTGATGCCGTCTTGTTCTGGCGTTGGTAGTGAGGGACTATACTGATTTTCGAGGGCGTCTTGCAGTACATCTAAATCCCGTAATTCTCCTAATTTTCGAGCAATTTTAGCAATTTTTTGCTCCTTAGCCGCTTTCGGCAGTGAGAGCGCTGGCGCGAAACCCGTAACGGCTGTACGCAAACGTCGCGTTCCCACACGCATCTGGTGTAAAGCTTCCGGGTCTGTGTCTTTGAGAACGTCGGTTTCCTGCTTAATAGTCTGCTTAAAGTGCTTTTTAATCGCCAGATAAGCCCAATCTCCGAAGGTTCTTGGGGCGTCTTTTTTAGCTTTTATCATTGTAAATAGGTGTGAAATTTTAAGGATTATTTGAAATTAAAGACCGAGTATTAGTAATGGTAGTAGGATTCAAAGAGTTTCTCATCTTACCATAGAAGTAAGTTAACGTTTGTAATATAGATTACTTACGCCAAGGAGTTTGGGTGAGGTCTAAGGGAGTGGAAACCCACAGATCGTAACGAGTAGAAGTTTCGTCTGTATCTAAGTTCTTGATGAAGGGTTTACCTGTCCAGATTTGGCAGCTACAAATAGGTTTCGGATGTTGGATTTCAAAAGGAGTTTTTCTAGGATGCTTTCGACCCGATCGCGAGAGCGTTGCGCTGCTGCGTTAGCGAGTCTTCCCGTCGGGACGCTTCGCGAACGAGCGTCAGCGCAGAGCACTAGTCATTAACTCTACATCTTCTGCTAAGAGGAGGTGATCGGGTACGCACCACCAATATTCCCCGAAGGTATGGGCATCGAAGGGAATGAGGCGCTTAACTACCTCAGGAATATGATCTCGCTGTTGAATCCCCCCTATTTCCTGGAAAGAAGCATTATGAGCATCCAGAAATGGCAGTTCTAGATTTGACCCTAAGGGATGTGTTGGTGCGATCGCGATTTCCTCGGAAATGAAGGAATCAAATTTCATCACAAGTCATCGTCCTCAAGCGCTGATGTAGGGTATTTCTCGATTCCAGTAGCATAAAAGGTTGAAAATGGTAACTATACCTTGCCCAATCTGACAATCAACCATTATCTTTAAAGGATAAGTTTTTTACACGCACTAACTACACCGAACGCAATCCTTATTCAACTGTATGACGCCGAGCCAAGACTTGGGAGCAGCAGTAAAGTCCACCAAGGCCTTGAATACAAGAGACTTTTCCAGCTTGATGCCGAGACCTGGTTGGACTGAGAGCCAGCCGATCGGGAAAGGCTTTTTGTAGCGGTAGTAACAGCAGCAATTTGCTGAACTAAAGCAGGGAATAACAATTATTTCTGATTCGGTTCTACATCAGTAGTGCAGTGTAAGGGGAGGTGACATAGACTGAGTCGCCCAAAAAAGCTTCCTTTGTTTCACAGACATCGTGGATACCATGAATAGTGACTCTCCCTAGAGTCGCCCATCCTCTGGCAAGCTTTGATAGCTCAGTCTTGAGACAACCTCTGATGTTTGATGAGAAAATGACTTGACTTCTATGGAGGCAGTAGCCAGAGCATCGGCAAGGATTTTATAAAAGTCTGTGCATTGGCTCTAATTTCTCGATCAGAAGCCACTCATTTGTTTCTATTCACATCATCGTTTTAAGTCAATTTCACTACTCCAGGCTGTTCTATTCAGCCAAAGTTAAAGGCGGTTAAGGATTCCTGGTTGTACTAATCTTCCAACCTCTACGCCTTGACTCCCGATCGCCTTCCTTTTAAAAATGACCGTGCAT
>JALYGX010000211.1 GCA_030776905.1 Cyanobacteriota bacterium
CAACAACCCCGAAACCAGCGCTGCCATCCAAGAGGCACGGTTTCCCCATCTTAGGTAAACCAAAGCGATCGGGATCGGGAAAAACATCCGTAGCAATGGTCCTAGGGGAAAGTAATAATTAATCAACCAAATCAAGCTAGCCGTACTAGCTAGAAAAGCTGTTTCCACCATTGCTAAGGGCGGAGCAGGATAACCTGTCCCAGAGGGTAGGCTTGTCCTTGCCTTAGGCGTCGAGTTGACCGATGGCGGCGAAAACTCATCGGTTTCTGAAGTCGAGTCGGATACGGATACGTCTGGGTCAGTAACACCCGCCGCGTCATAATTGCCGCTCACAGGTTCAGCTTCTGGCTTTAAAGACTTGTTTTGACTTGCTTCGGACGGATCGGGGCGAGAAGCTGGGGCATCATCATTCATGAGCGCTCATGCAGATTTAGGAAACTCTTCGGTAATGTTTAATTTAACGGCGCTCCAATCTCAAGTCAGGAGCGATCGCCTCTAATGATGACTCAGTGACGGTTTCTACAGGTGGCTCAGACTCTAATTCCTGAATTACCAGTACCGAACAAGGAGCGTGGTGTACCACGTGGTTACTCACGCTCCCCAACAGCGCCTCTGCCAATCCCGTGCGACCCCGACGCCCGACTACAACTAAATCTGCCCCCCAATCTTCAGCCACTTCACAGAGCAGATGACCCGCCTCCCCAACTTGATACTCAGATTCTGTCAGTACTCCGTGGCTCGCCGCTTCTTCCTGATAACGTTTTAACAGCGCCTGCCCATCCTCTATCCACCTTTCCATTAGAACGTGTTGAGTTTGGTAGTCATTGACCAAAAACGTTGACGGCAAACCCGTTTCCATAGCCATAGGAACCGTTGGTTCGCCCACTATTTCATTGCTAATACAATGAAGCAGTCTAATTGTTGCTTTACTTAACTGGGCTAATTCCAGCGCTGCTGCAAAGACAGGAGGGCATAACGGCGAGTTGTCAATAGCAACAAGAATTTTGTGAAAACTCATAAAAATTGAATAAATAGAGGGTCTTAAAGAAACTTGACGCTTAATGTTATGGACACTTAGAGCCTAGCCGAAAAGTTGCCCATAGTAACGAGCGAATGTCTTCCGACCAGAACGCTTTTTTCTGCATCGGCGATTTCAAGTCTGTGTTCCACTTTTCGGATAGGTTCTTCTTAGGCAATAATCCGCTCCAACGCCGCCACATCAGGGATAAACATAATATCGTTTTCTCGTGCGATCAGCCCTTTCTTCTCCAGCTTTGTCAGCACTCTGGTCACAGTCTCCCGTGCCAGTCCGCTGAGGCTGCTCAACTCTCGGTGGGGTAAATTCGGAATTTCAGTTCCTTGATGTTTCAGTTTCCCTTGACCCTCGGCGAGAAACAATAACGTGTCTGCTACTCGCGACGTACTATCTGACTCCCGCAGGCGGAGCCGCCGATTGACTTGACGCAGACGCTTCGCCATTAGCTGAGACAAGCGAACTCCTGCCAAAGGTTCCGAGTGAATCAACTGGACAAAATCCTGAGCAGGTACGCTGCCAATCGTTGTAGGAGTCAAGGTAATCACATCTGTGGAACGAGGTACCTCATCCAACGCCGCCATTTCGCCAAAGAGTTCTCCTTTTCCCAAAATATTGAGAGTCACCTCTTTACCATCGAGGTTGTAGGTGCGAATCTTCGCCCAGCCTTCCAAAATAAAGTACACCGAGCCACCCCAGTCATTCTCCAACAAAATCACGCGATTAGCCGGATGAGAACGGGTGACTACATGAGCAGTGGCTTGCTCCACAGTAGTCTCTGGTAACCCAGCAAAAAAAGGAGCCGAGCACATCAACTCGTTAACATTGGAGTTCATTTCATGTGAGCTGTATCGGTCTTCCATTAGATCACCAGGACATTGTAAACGCCGTGGACAGATAGAGGCTCAGAGCTGTCCACTAATTGAGTAGGGACGTTTCCCGTTTCAACCTTTGAAGCGCAACAGTCTGAGTCACTGAACACATTGGTTCAGGCACCTCACCAACCTTTCAAGACAAGCCAGAATGGTGGATGCAGCGGTCATTTCCTCACACATGATGGCTTTTACCACATGGGAGGTGCCTGCAATCGTTAATCCTGCCAGAGCTTGAGGCAATCATCGGAGAATGGGCACACAGTTATTATGCTTCATTTGTTCAGCCTCCAAAAATCTGATTCTACGGACAGGCTATCCTATCTCATCAACGAGCAGTAATGCGTTTATGATGATGAAAATCGAGCTGATTTTGAGCGATTTGTCTAAATTTCTCAAGGTTCGAGGGTACTGCCTAGCTAGGCTTCTTCAATCTATTGCCCTGGTAAATCTGAGTATTATCTACCCAGATGGAATTTTCTTCAATCGCTGAACTGCTCTGGCAATTTAACATTAAGGGTAGGGGGTTCGCCCTCACTCCTGCGTCACCGCACTCGTTCTCGTCAAGGGTTCCACCGTGACTTCTCACAAGGATATTCAATCTTTAATCGATGATATTGACGGCATCCTTCCTAAGGCTGGTTCCCGTCTACCCTGGTCTAAGCCCAGTGATGTTACGCGAGAACGCCGGGTTCTAGAGCGAGTTCGTAGCTACCTGGTTTCCCAGCAGCAAACTTTCGCGACAAGCTCGGAAAGGTCGCTCGTCGCGATAACACCAGCTCAAGCCGAAGTGGCACAACAAATCGTGCAAGCGGTAACTCAAGAAATGGACGTTCTCCGTGCTGACTTGATGCAGCCCTTGCAGGCCGACTTGGAAGCTCTACGTCAACAACGGGAGTCCTTAGTTCAAGAAATTCGGCAGCTAGAGCGTGCGAGGTGGGAAATTGATAGCCAGAGTCAGCAAAAAAACGCACAGCAGCAGTTTATTTCAGAGTTTTCCCAGGAGTTAATCAGCCGCTGCACCGCAAGCTTGACGCAACAGCTCGCTCAACTTATGGGGGATTTAGACGCTCGATTGGTGAGCAGCGAAGCAATAGATCAGACTATGGGTTCAGCTAGTAGCGATCGCACTCAGGTGGGAACCGCAATGCTGCCGCCAGATCGGATCGAGCAACGGCGACAGCTACAAGGGCAGTCTGATCGCTTGTTGTCCACTCTAGAGGCTAACCAGCGAGTAATCTTTGAGACACTACAGCGCAATCTTCAGAGTTATCAGGAGTCGTTGTCTCAGGGATTGGAGAAGATGCATGATTTGGGCATGCAAGGGGAAATGTTATTTACAGCCTTGGTAAATGGCTGGGCACAGCAATTAGGGAGAGACGCTTCAACTATTTTGCGCTCATCCATGCAGGTGTCTGATGCGACGGGTCAAACAAGCTCAGACACACTACTGCCAAGCGAGGTGATGAGGGGGAGTGAACAAAACTCCTTGCTCGCGCAACTTCCTAGCCAACAAGAAAGCCAGAGCCTTGCTGCGAATACTCAAGAGGCAATTGAGAACGCAGCAAATCCCCTTCAACGTTTATCTGAATCGCTCGCTGAAGACAAGGTCCCAAAAAACCTCAGTGCAGAAGATTGGGAAATCATTGAAGGACTAGATTCTGAAAATCTGGGCATTGAGCTAGATGATAGTGATCGCATAGATACTTTTCTACAGCAAGATATCGATCCCCCAAGCTCACTTTCCTCAGACGAGGACATCGAAACACCAAATCAATCAGACACTCAAGAGCTAGAAGCCCTCTTGAGACTCCTAAACGAGCGCTCTACAACACCTCCACCTTCAGCACCCCAAATAGGTGCA
>JALYGX010000212.1 GCA_030776905.1 Cyanobacteriota bacterium
GCAAAGAGGTCACTGATTCCGGAAGTTTCATCCGTGAACAAAGATACCTTCAGTTCATAACCCAATCCAAAACAATCAAGTTGCTCGTTTACCTGTTTCAGAAGATCAGGATTCTTGAACAGGACATCTGGTAGCATCTTGCCAGATTTTCCTACCTCTTTACTTAAATTACCACTCAAGATGTAGATTCGTTCAGGGTAGTCTCGTAAGGGACCAATGTAAATCACGCTATCCAGGAAACGTCTAAACACAGAACCAGCCAGCAGAGTTAGTTCTGAAAAGTTGGGTTTCCAACGTTGTTGATATATCAGCGAGACTTCCGGATTCGGTGATATCTCTGCCTGGATAGGAATAGTCTTTATGGGTAAAAAGTTGCGAGAGGCAAGACGTGAATATTGAGTCAATTTTGATAAGTCTTCTATCGCTTTGTCAAAAGAGAAGTCCTCAAAGCGCTGCCAAAATCGAATTAATGATTCCACTTCCAACAGTTTGTTTTCTAAACTCTGTATATCACCTTTATTCTGTTCACTACGTTTCTCTAAATTCTTCTTAATAGATTCCTGAATTTTAAATAGCTCTGTTGGGATTCTCTTTTCCCACCCCTGATTGTTTTTGTTGAAGTTAAAAAACTGGAAACGCATCTTCGTCACCTGTTCTCTATCCCAGGCAAGCCAATGACTAAAGTTTTTCCACCAAGTCTGCCACAAGCTATGTTCATAGTTAATGTGGTCTAGCTGGAGGATAGTCTCCGGAAAACCAGTCAACTCAACTCGAACGAGGTCTCGCTTCTCAGGTTTGTAGATAGCCAGAGGAGAAGAATCGTCTCCAATGAATAACTCGATGGAGGAGAAAACTACATTGGATATCTGTCGGTCGTAGGTGAAGGCGATATGCAGCCCTAACAGCGGGGTTTCAATCAGGTTATTAGGTAAAAGCTTTTCAAATCCTTGTTTATCTACATCCAGGAGAAATTTGAATGAGAACGGCTTGCTGACATCGTGGCGATAGACAAATTCACGATAGCCACCGAGGTTAACGAGATTGCCTTTGGGTAGCAAAAGGGCTTCTGGGTTTTCTGCTTCCTGGAGAGTTTGCTTGAGCAACAGCAGCGATTGCAGCACTGAACTCTTGCCAGAAGAGTTTGGCCCATAAATGAGGGTGATGGGTCGAATCGGAATAGTTTCTGGCCCTGCAAACGCCTTGAAATTGGTTAGCTGGTATTCACGCAGCATAGTTTTGTCTCATCCCCAGCTTTGAGTCAGCACCGTGAGTCGTTCTTTTCAAATTAGCTCAAGTAGCGATCAGATGCCTTGAAGCCACTGGGGTGAAAAGTGCGATTGCATTCCTCCGAGGTAACGCGATCGCCCACTACTAAGAAAAGGTGAGCAACCATAACTTATGCATATCCTAGTGCTTTTGTCAATATGATCGACTCGCTGATAATCCCTAACTTCAGTGTGCAGTTGTTGGCGGCTAATACAGCGATTCATGGCTACGTCGCCTACAGCAAGCCTGACTTTAACTTACAGTTGTAGGATTAAAGAAAATTCAGTGATTTGAGAAGTCCCATGACGCTAACGCAGGTTTGGGGGGCTTTGCTGATCGTTACAATCTGCCCTCTCCTGGGTGGACTCCCCCTGATTTCGTGGATTACTTATGCTCTAACGGGGCGTCAGTTGGCACGCCTGGGAAGTGGCAATGTGTCAGTCTCAGCGGCTTTTTATCATGGGGGACGCTGGGTTGGTGTCCTGGCGGTATTGTCAGAAGCAGGAAAGGGAATTGTTGCCGTTTTGCTGGCTCGTTACTTCTTTCCTACCGAAGCCGCGTGGGAGCTGATTGCTCTAATTATGCTGGTCATGGGTCGCTACTGGATGGGGAAAGGCGCGGGTACAACCAACGTCGTCTGGGGCTTTGTGGTGCATGACTGGCGGGTGGCGTTGCTTGTATTTTTGATTGGGGGAATTAGCTTTACAATTTTGCGCGATCGCACTAGCGGACGCTACGGGGTCTTAATCTTGTTCCCTGTGATTTTGGCACTGTTGCACCCCCATGACCTGGCACGAATTGTAGCTGCGATCACTCTCGGTCTATTGTTAGGTTGGATTTATCAAAAAATCCCCGATGATTTAGACCTTCCCTCACAGGAAGGAAAGGCAGAAGCTCAACCTGTGTTTCGTTTTTTTCGAGGCGATCGCGCTATCATTTCCCTTGATACTGAGCTAAAAGCTACCAAAGTCGGGCAAAAAGCCGCGACCCTATCTCAGCTAAAGCGTTGGGGCTACTCAGTACCGACTGGATGGGTATTACCACCCGGAGATGACCTAGGTCCCCTCATTCAATACCTACCAGTTTCTGATTCGGAACCTTTGGTAGTGCGTTCTTCTGCGATAGGGGAAGATTCAGAAGAGGCGTCAGCGGCAGGACAGTATCAAAGTATTTTGAATGTTACCAGTAGACCAGCCTTGCAGGACGCCATCACTCAAGTCTTAGCGTCCTACCATAACCCAACGGCTATCCAGTATCGGCGCGACCGGGAACTGCCAGATAATTCAATGGCAGTGCTGATTCAAAAACAAGTCCGGGGAGTTTTCTCCGGGGTTGCCTTTAGCCGCGACCCCATCTCCCAACAAGGTGACGCTGTGGTAATTGAAGGATTACCAGGAGATGCTACGCGGGTCGTATCCGGGCGAGTAACACCCGATCAATATCGAGTTTATATTAGCGAACAGACAAGACCCGAAGCACCTGACAGCTTACCTGTAATTGAGGGAAGCGGCGATTTACCTCCTGCCTTAGTTAAAGAAGTGGCGTTCTTAGCACGTCAGTTGGAAGACCACTATCACGGCATTCCCCAGGATATTGAGTGGAGTTATGACGGTCAGCAGTTGTGGTTGCTGCAAGCGCGACCCATTACCACCCTGCAACCCATCTGGACGCGCAAGATTGCTGCGGAGGTAATTCCGGGAGTAATTCGTCCTCTGACTTGGTCGATCAATCGTCCCTTGACTTGCGGCGTCTGGGGAGAAATTTTTACAGTGGTTTTAGGCGAGAGAGCGCGTGGATTAGATTTCAATGAAACGGCGACGTTGCATTACTCTCGCGCCTACTTCAATGCCACCTTGTTAGGGCAGATTTTCCGGCGTATGGGTTTGCCGCCGGAAAGTCTGGAATTTCTCACCAGAGGAGCTAAGTTCTCGAAACCGCCGACAAGTTCCACCCTGCGCAATCTGCCAGGGTTACTACGCTTGCTAAGTCGGGAATGGCATTTAGAAAAAGATTTTGAGTCGGATTACCAAAAGCAATTTGCTCCTACCCTGAGCCAGCTAACTGCTCAACCTGCCTCTGATTTGTCCCCCTCGGCACTTTTAGAACGAGTGGATAGGATTTTGGAGGTATTAAAACGAGCGACTTATTACAGCATTTTGGCTCCCTTGAGTACGTCGTTCAGACAAGCGGTGTTGCGGGTTGAGGAGACGGAACTCGATAACAGTCAAACCCCGGAGGTAGCAAGTTTGCGATCGCTTGCTCGACTGGCAGCCGATGCCCGTCACACGATACGCCGATTGCAAGTGGATGAGGAAAGTGCAGCTTCTGTGTTTGCTACCCTGGCGGAAATCCCAGATGGTCAAAGTATTTTAGAGCAGTTTAACCAGTTTCTTGAGCGCTATGGCTATCTGAGCGAAGCCGCCACTGATATTGCCATTCCGACTTGGAAAGAGGACCCCCGACCTGTTCGGCAGTTATTCGCTCAGTTTCTCTCTTATCCAGCACCGGAGTCTCCACCTCCTAAACAGCCGGGTTGGCAAGCTCAACAGGTACAGGCACGTCTTAATCTCAAAGGTCGAGTCACAGAAGTTTACTCTCAGCTATTGGCACACCTACGTTGGACTTTTGTTGCCTTAGAAACAGCGTGGTTGCGAGCAGGTCTTCTATCTAAACCTGGAGATATTTTTTTCTTAGAATATGTTGAAATTCGCCGTCTTGTTTCCGGTGTTGACCCGTCCTACACAGAGCTACTGCCTGACGTTTTGGAACAAAGGCAAAGCGCCTTCAGCACCGCTTCCCTAACGCAACTCGAACAGAACCGCCAACTCACTACGATACCCGCCCTGATCTATGGCAATAGTCCTCCACCCCTTGCTCCTCCTTCCTCATCCCATCCTGCTCAAAAACGGCTGGCAGGAATTGGGGCAAGTTCTGGGCAAGTGGAAGGCTGGGTGAAGGTTCTAGTCAACTTGCAAACCCTTCCAGACATTGACCGACAAACTATTCTAGTCGTACCTTACACCGATTCCGGTTGGGCACCGCTACTGGCTCGTGCTGGTGGTCTAATTGCCGAAGTCGGTGGGCGTCTTTCTCACGGTGCGATCATTGCTCGCGAGTATGGTATACCAGCGGTGATGGATATCCACAACGCGACTCAGGTTTTACGAGATGGTCAGCGGGTGCGTATTGATGGTCAGTTGGGTATTGTTGAACTGTTGGATTAGGATGCCACTGTTCTTTATGTGTTAGGCTCTATAGTGAAGATTAAATTCGGCTGCGTAGTTTGCTCTTTAGCAATAGACAAGCCTCTCTCCGAATCTACTTCTCTACACCCTCGGATTCGAGAGATAATTTATGTCAATTTACGTCGGCAATTTATCCTATGAGGTCTCACAAGACGATCTCAACCAAGTCTTTGCAGAATACGGTACTGTTAAGCGGGTTCAATTGCCAACCGACCGAGAGACAGGTCGCCTGCGGGGTTTCGCTTTTGTAGAAATGGGAACAGAAGAAGAAGAAGCCGCTGCAATTGAAGCTCTTGACGGTGCTGAGTGGATGGGGCGTGACCTGAAAGTTAATAAGGCGAAGCCTCGTGAAGAAAGAAGACCATCTGGTGGTGGTGGTGGTGGTAACTGGGGCAACAATAATAGATCTCGGCGCAATTAAGCTTTGAGGCAAGGGATTTAACTCTAAGGTCTAAAGGGCAGACAAAGAGTCTGTCCTTTTTTATTGAAGGATTACGGATTTTTTACCCTTATCAAGTTACTAATTTAGTTAATTTAGGAGGAGATCGGATGGCCCAAGTGATTCTTGGCGAAAATGAAGGAATTGAATCAGCCCTCCGTCGCTTTAAACGGCAAGTTTCTAAAGCGGAAATTTTTCCAGACATGAGGAAGCATCGCCACTTTGAAACACCGCTGCAAAAACGCAAGCGTAAAGCTGTTGCGAGACACAAACAGCGTAAGAGAGGTTACCGCTATAAATAAATAGCTGTCGAGAAATACCTCTGTTAACGGCTGCCGCTAACGCACTACAAGAGTGGCTTGCCGTTTCATTCGCCGACGCCTCCTAAACCGGAGTCTATTCAGCATTTCTCCCTCAATTTCAAGAAAGGGTTAGTAACTATGACTCCCGAAGCAATACGCATTGTTTCTCAGTTAAGACGTGAGTTTTATTCTCTGTTTGCTGAGGCTATGACAGTGCCAGTGTACATTACTAACGGTAATCCATCTATGGCTAATCCTCCGATGGCGTCATGGATAGATGACAGGCGACGGCTAAATTATATGCGTATTTATGTTTACACCGCACCGGATGAATTAATTCCGGAGCGTCCATTTATTCTGCGAGTTTCTATTAATAAAGGTGGGGGTATAGTTACAGCCGCTAAGTGGAGAAAAGACTGCCAAGGACTTAATCAGGATTGGTATTTTGAGTTAACTTTACTACCCGATGAAATGTTGGACTTTCTGCCCTGGCTCGTCAGTGTAGTGAAGCATTACGACCAAGGTTCTACTTCATTCCTAAAGGAATCTCCCCATCCATTGGAAAGCCAAATGTCCAACAAACTAGTATTGAATGATGTCTGGACTCAGAAGGCGCGGCTGTTTGCAGGCTCCTTAGTATCCTC
>JALYGX010000213.1 GCA_030776905.1 Cyanobacteriota bacterium
GCGGTTCAACCGTAGATCTGGGAATGTTAAAACGTATCAGTTGTGAAGGGCTTATCGGGGTAGAGTCCCTAGCGTTTACGTTACTACTTACGCAAATAGCACGCTGTCATACTGTTTCTTTACTTAGTATAGCTAGATACAAATTTTCCTAGCAAGATCTTTAAGCGAGTCCTCAAGCAATGTGAAAGCCTGGGTTACAGCTACAAAACGGGTGTTGAAGCGGAATTTCTCTTACTCAAGAAAAACGAGGGAACTGGAGCAATATATCAATTGTTAACTAGTTAGGGAAGTGCAATCGCGTTAATCACACAAAGCCGCCGCGTGGTGGCGGATGTGATCCTCAATAAAGGTAGCGATGAAGTAGTAATTGTGGTTATAGCCTTCCTGGAGGCGTAAAGTTAGTGGCTGACCAGCCTTTTCACAAGCCTGCTCAAACACTTTAGGAAGCAAGTGCTCCTGTAGATAGGGGTCAGCCGTACCTTGGTCGATGAGAATAGGACGGTTAGACGCAGCCGTTAGCACCAGAACGCTGGCATCGTAGGCACGCCAAGTTTCTTGGTCAGCACCAAGATAATTGGTGAAAGCCTTGTGAACCCACGGACAGAGCATCGGCGCAGCGATGGGTGCAAAGGCTGAAACGGATTTGTACTGCTCAGGGTTTCTCAGGGCACAAACCAACGCTCCATGACCACCCATCGAATGACCACAAATACCTTGCCGTTCGGGTTTTATGGGGAAATGCTCGGCAATAAGAGCAGGTAACTCGTGGACGACATAGCTGTACATTCGGTAGTGAGACGACCAAGGATCGACAGTGGCATCAACGTAGAAGCCAGCACCACTGCCGAAATCCCAATCCTCATCTTCACCAGGAATGCCTGTGTTGCGAGGACTCGTGTCTGGTGCAACGAGCATCAAGCCGTAGTTGGCGGCAAATCGCTGTGCCCCCGCCTTTGCCATGAAGTTCTCTTCAGTAGAGGTTAAACCCGCGAGGAAATAGAGCACCGGAACCCGTTCCGATTTGGCTTGGGGCGGTTGGTAGACAGCAAAGCGCATTTCGCCGTTGCAAGTCTGAGATTGATGAGTGTAAAAGCCGACTGTACCGCCGAAGCATTTATTTTCGGAGACGAGGTTGGGGGCTGTGGACATAATTGCTTGACGCCTACAGGGGTCTAGGAGATGTGGGTAAAGGATACCGTGAAGTACTGCCAGTGAACTGAGTACAGTTCTCAGGCAGCTTCCAGTTTCATTCGCCCTGCCACGTTGGGGACTCTTCCGCAGAAGATGTTCGGAACTGAATCCGATGATGGTCTTACAAAGCGTCTGGAGGTTTAGGTACTCGACCCCTAACTCCCGTAACGATTTATGGTTACCCTGGCAGCAACCCGCCTTCCGCAGGTTGTTTTATTCTTGTTTCGACACACTTACCTTGGAATTATGACAATGGTCAACCAGCTAGGGCTTGCGTCTTCTCCGGACTCTGATGTTGCTGCGGTAAGAGTCGTAACTCTACTTCGGAATCAACCTTTCTGTTCCATACAGCCGGACGGGTCATCAACCATTTAAATGGTAGCATTAGTGTGTTGAGGTTAGCAACATATAATGAAAGACCAAAACCTTCACGTTCGGATATCTGAGAGACGAATGCTAAAGCTCAAGGCTTATGCGAAAGAGAAAGAAAAAACCGTCACTCAGCTCATTGAAGACTGGATTGATCGACTACCCACAACATCTACTGACTGACTTCGTTCCTCCCCGTTGCTATAAAAGGGGGAAACAAAACCTGCTTCAGGATAGTTATGATGCTTTAGACCATGCTGACGCTCAAGAGCGTCGCTAACGCTTTAGGCATTCCACACAGCTATAGCACCTAACCCTCATCAGATAATTCACTCGGCAGACTAAAGTCGTCAGGTAGCTCATCAAGGCGCTCAATTCCTAGCAGTTGGCACAGCTTCTTAAGTTGCGGGATGCTCAGTTTAGCCTCAGTCTTGCCAGCGATCCAACGCTGGTAAGTAGCACGAGGAATGCCGCAGTATACAGCTAATTCGTCTTGGGATAAAGTCGTTCGTTCAATTCTCAGAGCTTCCAACGGTGAATCACTTGCCTGTTTTCGCCTTTTGCTTCTTTCAGTCATTGCATACTAACTAAGCATTATTCCTGAGATGCTGGATTGATTGGTCCAAAGTCATCCGGTATTTCGTCAAGTGACTGGATTTGCAGCAGTTGCATCATTGCTTTCCATTGAAGAGGTGTAAGTTTCGCTTCGGTTTCTCCAGCAATCCAACGTTGGTAGGTACGCAGTGGAATACCACACTGCACAGCAAATTCAGCCTGAGATAAATTTGTCCGCTCAATTCTCAGGGTTTCTATAAGTGACTCGCTTTCTTGGGGTCTTCTGTCTTTCTTCATTCTACAATTTTGACGCGCCATATTGACATCTGTTTCTATGGCACGTCATAATGGCGTTGGTGAACGAGATAAGGGCAGACAGCCAAAAATAAACAGATGCAAAGCTGCCCTTCGTTCTAGTGTCTCATTTTGTCCGTAGTTGACCATTTCAGCTTGTTCACTTTTACGCAAAGTGAACCGTTGTGTGGTGTCAACTTGCCTAGGCGATCGCATTAAAAAAAGCGATCGCTAATAGACCATCATTACCAAATTTTTCCTATGAAACACACTGACTGGCTGCGCCTCAAGTCAGAAGGGGACAGCATTTGCTTAAATCTGCGCCAACAAGGTTACCAATGCCGCAAACAGAGCCGACGCCTGTCCTGGAAGCTTTCCAAACAGGGTCAGGACGATTACATCCTCACCTTCGCACCAGTGCCGATTAGCGATTGGAGCTTGATGCCCGATGATAACAGCCCAGACAGAACCCTACTGTGGCAACTCATCGAGCGCACCTTAACCCATATTAGGGGTGCGATCGCCACAACTTCACCTCAAAACCTTTCACAAGCTGAAGATTACTCTCGTCCTTGGGCGATTATCCGACTCCTACCCAATGCCCGACGCTATACAGTAGCCCGCTTTTTCAACCGCCAAGATGCTGAAGATCATGTGCGATTCCTGAACCGCTTTATGCCTGCTAGTGAATTTGAAGTCCTTTTTGACGTACCAACTGAACTATTACATCCTTGTGAGCCGCATAGTCCGCCCGGAGTTCAAACTCCAGGCTAATAAACTAAGTCCACTAAAGTGGACTGAAATCCATCTACAGCAAGCATTTAGTCCTCTGAAGAGGACTTGATCTATTAGCCAGGGATTTTGAATCCCTGGCGGGTGAGTGGGCTACTACAAAACACAAAAACCACACACCAAATCCCCAAATCTTACATAGCGATCAAGTCAAGCCATCATGACAACCTTATTTCGTCGCCTCCAACCTACCAAGAAATTCCGCATCACCCTTAGTTGCATCGCTCAATTGCTGAAAATTCCCAAACACCTGATTGTGCGTATCGTTTGCGAAGCATGGTGCGAAGCAGCATATGCTGGGCATACGTCCTCTTCGTTCATCGCACAGATAAAGGCGGACAATTCATTAGTTAGCGCCAACTGCGACAGTGGCTTTATGCCGTTGCTTGTCAAATTCAAAACTGCTCCAGCTTGCAACAACTGCGCTCTTTGTGGCTTGCCATTGAAGAAGACTGCGAAAAGCATAAAAAGCAGTATGACGACGACTATCACCCATTTGTGAGCAAAGTCTGGACAAAACGCGATCACGCCTTATGGAACGAGCAAGAGTCATCACGGATACTCTTGTAGGGGCGCATAATGGTCATCTGTGCTACTCACAAAGTTTTTATCCGCTTTAAGAAGTTAGGGAATACAGACACAAAGCTCTAATTCCTAATGATCAGCCTGTCTTAAGCTCTAAAACTTGTCTGACCAAAGTGTGTAACGTTTTTTTTCTTCCGTTGTATCCACTTCTGGCATATAGGTTTCAACGAGAGTGAATGTTTCCTCAATCAATTCACCAAGCTGATGAACAGCACTATGAGGTGACACCCGAAAAAGTTCTTTGAGACGAGACGAGAGATTGTGAGGAGCGATCGTCATTTTCTCAATCACAATATCTGAATAGGCATCGGCTTGTCCACGGGCAACAGAGCCAGCCACGCCAATTGCCTTTACTTTAGAATTTACTAAGTATGTAATTGAGTTTCTTTTAGCGATTGTAAGCCGTTGTTCGCTTGCATCATTCATCTTTCAGTCTTCTCCAAGTCGAGCATACTTACCAAGAGCATCCAAGCGAATGTTTAACTATAAATGAGGATAGATAAGCATTCGCTTAAATGTTGAGTCCAGGTTGATAGTTGGATTGATGCTTAAAACGTGATGACGCTACGGATAGACTCGCCTTTATGCATCAAATCAAAAGCATCATTAATTTGTTCCAAAGGCATGACATGAGTAATCAAATCGTCGATGTTGATTTTGCCGTCCATGTACCAATCAACGATTTTAGGAACATCTGTGCGTCCTCTTGCACCACCGAACGCTGAACCTTTCCAAACGCGCCCGGTAACAAGTTGAAATGGGCGAGTACGAATTTCCTCCCCAGCACCTGCAACGCCAATAACCACGCTGACACCCCAACCTTTGTGGCAGCACTCCAAAGCTTGGCGCATGACGTTGACATTGCCGATGCACTCAAAGCTGTAATCAGCACCGCCTTTGGTTACGTCAACGAGGTAAGGGACTAAATCACCTTCTACTTCCTTAGGATTAACAAAATCAGTCATGCCGAATTTTTCAGCCAGTTCCCGTTTAGCCGGATTGATATCCACCCCCACGATTTGGCTTGCACCAACCATCCGCGCACCCTGGATGACATTCAACCCGATTCCGCCCAATCCAAAGACTACTACTCTCGCCCCAGGTTCAACTTTGGCAGTGTGAATCACTGCGCCGATGCCAGTTGTCACACCGCAACCGATATAGCAGACTTTATCGAAAGGAGCATCGTCACGGATTTTGGCGACGGCGATTTCCGGTAGCACTGTATAGTTAGCGAAAGTCGATGTTCCCATGTAGTGATGGAGCATTTTGCCATCAATCGAGAATCGACTCGTGCCATCAGGCATTACACCGCGCCCTTGAGTAGCGCGAATGGCTTGACAAAGATTAGTTTTTTGACTCAGGCAGTATTCGCACTGACGACATTCTGGGGTGTAGAGGGGAATCACATGATCGCCTGGTTTCAAGCTAGTCACGCCTTCACCCACTTCCACGACAATGCCTGCGCCTTCGTGCCCAAGAATGGCTGGAAATAGCCCTTCTGGATCTTTGCCAGAGAGGGTATAAGCATCGGTATGGCAAACTCCCGTTGCCTTTATTTCAATCAGTACCTCGCCAGCATTGGGTGCATCTAGCTGAACCGTTTCTATGGTTAACGGTTTGCCTGCCTCGAAGGCTACTGCTGCTCTAACGTCCAAAGTGTCCTCCTGTATGCATTCATCGACGGTTATAGATAGGACTTACGCACCATTGACAGAATTTCCAGTTTTTCAACCTTTGTAAATCCCCCCTAACTTCCCTTAAAAGAGGGACTTTGCGTAAGTCTTATAATAGATAGCTCTCCTCATAAAGTGGGGAAATTGTTGGAATAGAAACTCATGGCAACCGAAACCATCGTTCTTTTATCAAGCCGAGAAATAGAAAAAATGCGTCAGGCTGGGCGCTTGGCAGCCGCACTCCTACAACACCTGGAACCGATGGTGAAGCCTGGAGTGAGTACCTTAGAACTTAATGACGAAGCCGAACGCTGGACAATAGCTCATGGCGCAAAAAGTGGTCCTCTCGGCTATCACGGCTTTCCCAAGTCCATCTGTACCAGCGTCAATGAAGTCGTTTGTCACGGCATTCCCAATGCGAAACAGATTCTTAAGGACGGCGACATTATCAATATTGATGTAACGCCGATTCTTGATGGTTATTACGGCGATACCTCTAAAACTTACTTTGTTGGTACACCCTCTCCAACTGCCAAAAAGCTGGTTGAAGTAACAGAGGAGTGTTTGAGACTTGGTATCGCTCAAGTTAAGCCCGATGCACGCATTGGGGACATTGGCGCAGCGATTCAGGAATATGCCGAAGCACAAGGCTTTTCCGTGGTACGAGATTTTGTAGGACACGGCGTTAGTAATGTTTTCCATACCGCTCCCCAGGTTCCTCACTATGGCACAAGAGGAAAGGGGAAAAAGCTGCGGCCTGGGATGGTTTTTACAATTGAACCGATGATTAATGAAGGGACTTGGGAAGTGAAGGTTCTTGCCGACAAGTGGACGGCTGTTACCAAAGATCGCAAGCTTTCTGCCCAATTTGAGCATACACTGGCAGTCACTGAGGACGGAGTCGAAATCTTGACTTTACCTGAAGAGGGAACTCAGAGGAAATCAGCCTGATTAGGTGAACAGTGACGAGTGGCAAGCCTAGTAGCGGCGGGTTTAACTTTGTTGTCTGTGGTCAGCCGAAGAGATCAGTAAACCCGCCCTACAACACCTGTAAATATACGAGAATGATGCTACCGGACATGATACGACAAGTGACGAGTCAAAAGTATAGATAGAAATCTTTTCACTCTCCCCTGTGGAAGCACTCGCCACTCGTCACTCAATAGCCTTAGGCATCCGGGGCCAGTTCGCTCGCAGGGGAATGAGGATGCGGTTTAGTTGGCGTAGTTGTTCGGGTGTGCCCAGGCAGATGAGTAAATCTCCCGGCAGTAGTTGAGTATCGCCATTCGGTCCCGCGATGAGAGTGCCATCCGTACGACGAATTGCCAGAACTAAAGCTCCAGATTGCGATCGCAATCGTGCTTCCCTCAGCGTTTGCCCGATAGCCGGACAACTCTGGGGATCGATGGAAAACTCTTCCATGTAAAACGCTCGATCTGTCCCTGTAAGAATGCCATCCATAAAATCCAGCACTTGAGGTCTCAGCGCCGCTGCTGCCATCCGCCTACCCCCTGTAATGTAGGGAGAGACAACCGCATCTGCCCCAGCCCGTTTCAGCTTGGTTAAAGCTTCTTCCGTACTGGCACGAGCAATTGCCCGGATTTGGGGATTGAGGGTTTTTGCCGACAGCACGGTGTAGAGATTTTCGGCATCCGACGGCAGCGCTGCCACTAGACAAACGGCTCGTTCAATCCCTACCTTCAGGAGAGTTTCATCGAGAGTGGCATCGCCTTGCACCGCTAGGTAACCGATCTCCAGAGCCTCTTCTATCGGTGCGCTCTCGGAGTCTATAGTCACAAACGAGATGCCCTCAGCCTTAAATTCCTTAGCAATCTGACGACCGGTGCGACCAAATCCGCAAAGGATATAGTGTTCAGTTAAAGAGTCCACAAAGCGCCTGCGTTGACTTACTCGTATTCCTTCTTGAAAGTAGCCCTGAATTACCGCTTCCGTAAACCGATTGACGATGTAGCCGATGCTGATGACGCCCATCAAAATCAGGGAGATGGTGAATAGCCGACCACGATTCCCAAGAGGATTCGTTTCTCCATAGCCAACCGTTGCCAGAGTAATCACGGTCATGTATGCTGCATCTGACCATGACCATCCCTCCACGAGGCGGTACCATAAAGTACCGATCAGGGCAACTCCAAATAAGGCGATCACTCCCGCAATCAGCTCTTTTTGCAGGCGTCGATATTTCTGCTCAAGGGTCGAGTACACCGCCTGTCATCACTTATCTAGAAATGGGTAAGAGAAGTTTCAAGCATACACAATCGTAGAATGTTTCGTAATATCTGCTATTAACCCCAAAACAGTAACAATGCTTACTGCAAAATATCCCACTAAGGGTACTCAAATAGCTCAACAGCATTTTGATAAACTCAAGCCCAGACTATTGTCAAGAAAGCTTGGGAAAAATCCTTATAGGAAGTGCGATAGGGCTACCTTTTCGGCAGATAAGATCTAAAGAGTATGTGATTTAGATTGTTCACAGCCAAGCCAAAAACTTCTTTTAATGATGACCAAATAGCCCTGTTAATCTGTGACTTCAAATTTTTTATCTACGTTGGGGATAGGTTTTAATCTGTGCTAGCGGTTAAGACAGACTGATGCCCATTTCATGAGTCTGCGCCGCAAGTTCGTAGAGCAAAGCTTGACCCCATTGCATCAACCACTTCTCAGGAAATTTTCATCGTCCCATACTTCAACAAGGATTAAGTTAGTGAGCATAGAAACTATAGTTGAAAATCCCTCAATTCCAGCAGAGTCAGCAGCCGGAGTGTCTGCCCCATACGATCCAGCAGACTTTGACGCCAGCGTGATGACCACCTACGGGCGCTTTCCTTTAGCCCTAGAACGAGGAAAAGGATGTCTCCTTTGGGATACTGAGGGGCGCGAATATCTCGACTTTGTGGCAGGAATTGCCACTTGCACCTTAGGACACGCCCACCCGGCTCTAGTCGAAACAGTAACGCAGCAAATCCAAAAGCTGCACCATGTTTCTAATCTGTACTACATCCCAGAGCAAGGGGAATTAGCCAAGTGGATTATCGACCATTCCTGTGCGGAACGGGTATTTTTCTGTAACTCTGGGGCAGAGGCAAATGAAGGGGCAATCAAATTAGCGCGGAAGTACGCCCACAAGGTCTTAGAGATTGAGAAGCCGATGATTTTGACGGCTCACGCTAGTTTCCACGGACGGACGCTAGCGACGATTACCGCTACGGGTCAGCCAAAGTACCAGAAGGACTTTGACCCCTTGATGCCTGGATTCCACTACGTGCCTTACAACGATATTCGGGCGGTAGAGAATGCGATTACAGACCTAGACGAGGGTAACCAGCGAGTAGCCGCCATTATGATGGAAGCCTTGCAGGGAGAAGGTGGGGTTCGTCCGGGAGAGGTAGATTACTTCCAACGGCTGCGGAAAATTTGCGACGAGACGGGCATCCTGTTGATTTTGGATGAAGTGCAAGTCGGCATGGGTCGAACGGGCAAATATTGGGGATATGAGAATCTGGGGATTGAGCCAGATATCTTTACCAGTGCTAAGGGATTAGCAGGCGGTATCCCGATTGGCGCGATGATGTGTAAGAAGTTCTGCGACCTTTTCCAGGCCGGTGACCATGCCAGCACATTTGGTGGGAATCCGTTTGCCTGTGCAGTTGCACTGACGGTAGGTCAGACATTGGAACGGGAGAACATTCTGCAAAATGTACAGCAACGGGGCGAACAGTTGCGGACGAGATTGAGAGCGATCGCTCATCGCTTCCCTAATCTTATTGGTGAAGTGCGCGGCTGGGGTTTAATTAATGGGATGGAACTGAAAGATGACATCGGGCTGACTTCAGTGGATGTCGTGAAAGCCGCAATGGAGCGGGGATTACTACTAGTGCCAGCCGGACCCAAGGTACTTCGCTTCGTCCCACCATTAATTGTTTCCGCAGAGGAAATCGATCAAGCCGCCCAAGTCGTTGAAAGTGCGATCGCATCTTTAGCCTAGTACCCTAGGAGCAAAGCCTTCGTGTTTTGAATTTACGGCACTGACCAGAAAATTTTTACACGAAGGCTTCGTCCTCCTTCTAGGATTTTTGCTCAAGACAGGTCTATTGACCTCTGCCTCACCCTCTCCTTCTCGGAGAGGGAAGAGGAAAGTCGGCTTTCGCTAGACGAAATTAGGGACAGGTTCCGATGTTGGCTGATCTTGAACGAGGAAACCCGTTGGAAATCCAACCGCGAGTCGGCGCTGTGACTTCAACCCAATCGCGTCCCTCTTGGTCTAAGGTCGAGGGAGGAGGACTCGTTCTGAGGGTGACCCTCTCTCCAAAGTTTACTCCGTCCACCCTAGGGGCAGTGCGATCGGGTCGCGAACGGATAGCCAAGCCTCCCTCTGGGCCATTGTAGGTCACGACACGGCAGAGGCTAGAGGTCGGTTGGGGAGTTGGTTGGGGAGTTGGTCGGGGAGTTGGATTGACCGCGACTCCAGAGCAGGATGTGAGGTTTGCGGCTTCTACAAACCCTGCTATAGGACTACTAATCCTGATCCAACCCCTACCATTACCATTGTCTGCAAGGGTCACTCGCTCGTTAGTGGTTAGGATGCGATCGGCTGGACTAGTGCTGGAAGGCTGTCTGTAAATGGGAATCCGTTGTTTGGCGGCACGGCATTGTCCCACAAGCTCCACCTGCGCCACTTGCATGTTGTGCTGACGCTGTAGCGAGGTGGGTGTCGATTGTTGCATGGAATTGTCTGTTGTTGTGCTGGGAACGGCAGTAGCAGGAGCCATCAGACTTCCCACAGCACTCAATACTAAAGCCAAGAGAGCAAAGGGCTGTCCCCAGTAGCTCATCTTTTTCATATGCTAAACTCCTCATCTAACCAAAATGTTTTTGCCAAGGACTTCCAACTCCAACATCACCTAACTGGTAAAGTTGAATTTTTCAAAATCGCTAGCTGAGTAACAAAGGATGTTGATTAACCCATCCCAGACCGCTCTGTGCTAGCTAAATTAATTGAAAGTCTCTTAGTCACTTAGCATACAAAAAAGTTAGTGCAAATCCTAGGAAAGACAGGCGCGATCGCTTATCTTGAAAGTGCTGAGTGTTGTTAGCTGAAGGGGGCGTATCCCTTGCTGAACTCACAATACAATCTTTGACAGAAATGATTCAGTATCTCGAACGTTCAAAAATCAACCCGAACATTAGCAAAACTACGATTTCGCCCTACCGTGAAAATTGCTGAGGAGGGGCGACTCTCCAGAAAAGCTGCTAAGTCTTGAATTCCCCTGAGACGGCGACCATTGATCCCAAGCAGCCGGTCTCCGCGCCTTAATCCCAGATTCGCTGCCAGCGACCCTGGCTGTACCCCCAAAATCACTAGGGTTCTAGCATCTAGGGTCACCCCCAAGCTAGGGGTAGAAGATGGAGGGCGCTTAACCGTTGTACTCGGAGTACTACGGTTACGGTTTTGTTGAATAAAATCCTTGGCGACTACAGCACTGGTAGCGAACCCAATCCCAATATTGCCGCCCCCAGTACTGAGTATGGCTTTGTTGACACCAATGAGTTCACCCCGCGAGTTGAGCAACGGACCTCCGGAATTACCTGGATTAAGCGCTGCATCCGTCTGCAAATCGCCATTACGACCAATACGGCTCAAGATGCCAGTTGTCAGCGTTCCTGACAAGCCAAAAGGACTACCAATCGCAAAGACGCGCTGACCAACTTGAATGTTTTCTGCATTGGATAGACGCACCATAGGTAAACGGTCAGTTGTATTCAATCGTACTAGCGCTAAGTCATTACTGGGGTCAGTGGCAAGCACTTGCCCGGTGTAGCGCTTTCCCTTACTCGTACTGACACTTACCTGACCTCCTCTCGCCGCCCGAACAACGTGATTATTGGTCAAGATCAGTCCTTCTGGGCTGACAATACTGCCAGAACCGGAACCTCTGCCAGTACTAATGGTTACTACCGCAGGACTAGCTGTGCGATAGACATTAATACTAGTTTGTTCTTCACTTTGAGCTTGGGCAAGAACTGTAGGGACGGGGGCACTGCTCAAAGCAGGCGTACACACTAAACCTAGGGAAGCCACACACAATAACAAGCGCTCAAGTCTCATGACACTCAAAATGTAAGTTGCCGAACTTCAGGCGGAGTACCTAATAATATTTTTGACGCAAAATGAGCGAGTGTGTTTCTTTTGTGCTATTTGACTAGCTTTGACATCCTCCCAGCGCTAATTCGGAGTCCCGAATATAGCGGGTGTAGTCGCTACGATTGATGGAACCAGGCTGTTAAAGCCACTGCCAGGGCATCTGCTGCATCGTCGGGTTTCGGTATACACTCTAAACTCAACTCCCGTGCCACTGCTTGCTGTACATCGTATTTATCAGCATTCCCAAAACCCGTCAAAGCCTGCTTAATTTGAGCTGGTGTAAACTCGATCATCGGAACCTTATGCTGTCCCAACACCAACATCAAGACGCCCCGTGCCTGAGCTACAGTAATTGTGCTGCTCATTCGGTAGAAAAAGAGTTTTTCAATTGCCACCAGATCTGGTTGCCATTGTTTCATCAGGGTATGCAAGTCGTCATAAATCGTACAAAGTCGTTCTCCCATCTCAGACTTAGCCGATGTCTGGATGACGCCAAAGTCCAGCAAACGCACGGGTTCGGATACAGACTTGACGGATGAGTTGGTACAACTGGCTGCTGGCACAGCTAATGAAGCGATCGCTTCTCGCGTCCGTGTCTTTTCTGCCGTCTGGCAGACAATTGCCCCAAAGCCCAAGATTGCCAGTCCTGGATCGAGTCCCAAAATTCGCTTTTCCATGTGCCTTGAGTAGGGGAAATGCCTGTCTAGTCTAATGCCTAAGTAGAAGACCAAGGACGAAGAGAGCGTCCAGTGCCCGATTGCCGACTTTCCATCATAACTGTTAAGCCTTAGATGTCGTATCCATCACATTCCAATTCAATTTTGTAAATATATCCTGGTGGGCACTCGCTCACAGCTAATAAGTAATATGGCAACTTTAACAACACACGACCCATCAAATTAAGTCGAACACTTGAGTGATTCCACCGTGCTTGGTTAAAGTCTATCCAGTCTTTAGTGTTCTTCCGACTTGTATCAGTGATGCCCTCAATCAATCTCTTCAAACAAGCCCTACGCACCCTACAACACGAATCAAGAGGTCGGACTCCCCAGAGAGTGAACCGCTGGTTTAAATGGTTAGCCCCCGGATTGTTTGTAAAACGTTGGTTGCTCTTAAGTGCAAGTGGTGTTCTACTGACAAGTCTGGGGTTAGCGATTTGGGCGAAGCTGACCCCAATTTTTTACTTGATTGATTTCACACAGGCAGTCCTAGAAACGATCGCAACGATTATCCCCAGTTATGTCTCCGGTCCGATTGCAATTACTTGCGGATTGATCTTGATTTTCTGGGGACAAACTCGGACGGTTGGCTCAATTACCGAGGTGTTAAAGCCAGGGAAAGACCAAGAATTAGTTGATGTGCTGATGGCCCATCGCCGACTGAACCGGGGACCGAAAATTGTTGTCGTCGGAGGCGGTACGGGTCTTTCCACCTTACTCAGAGGACTCAAGGTTTACAGCGCTAACATCACGGCAATTGTCACTGTCGCGGATGATGGGGGTTCCAGCGGACGACTGCGGCAAGAGTTTGGCGTACTACCGCCGGGGGATATTCGCAACTGTTTGGCAGCACTGGCAGACCAGGAGAAGTTGTTAACGGAACTGTTTCAATACCGCTTCAAGACAGGTAGCGGTCTAGTCGGTCACAGTTTCGGCAATTTGTTCCTGACAGCAATGAGTGAGATTACTGGCGACTTGGAACGAGCAATTGCAGCCAGTTCTCAGGTTTTAGCGGTACGAGGACGGGTGTTACCCGCAACACTAAGTGACGTTCGCCTTTGGGCAGAATTAGCGGATGGGCGACGGATTGAAGGAGAATCTAACATTACTGAGGCGAACGGCAAGATCATCAAAATTGGCTGTACTCCTGCCAATCCACCCGCCTTACCCGCTGCTCTCAAGGCAATTCATGAAGCCGATTACATCATTATCGGTCCAGGTAGCCTTTATACCAGCATCGTTCCAAATGTATTGGTGCCAGAAATTGCTGAGGCGATCGCTTCTCGCACAGTTCCCCGGATTTACGTTTGTAATATCATGACCCAGCCGGGTGAAACAGTGGGATATAGTGTCTCGGACCACATCCAAGCACTCGACGAAGCTTGTGGCAAACAGTTATTTAATGCTGTGTTAGTACATCGGAAAGTACCCTCAGCACAGTCACTGATTAACTATGCCCAAGTGAATTCTCATCCGGTTTTTCTTGACCGAGAAGCCATCGCTAAATTAGGGCGTCGCATTGTCTTGTCGAACGTCATGGATGAAGATGAGCATACCAATCTAGTGCGGCACAATCCCGAACGGTTGGCGCGGGTGTTATTACGGTGGTATAGTCGCGCTCATGTTTAGTGGTTGGTCATTGGTCATTGGTTGTTAGTTAATGGCTGCCACTACTCCCCCAGCGTTGAACTACAGTCAAGACTAATCATTAATGACTGATGACTAATGACTAGTATCTTTCTTGCAGATGCTCAAGCAACGCGATCGCTTGGTATTGCTCTTGGTAAATCTCTCCCAGCTAGCAGTGTGATTTTGTTGGAAGGAGACCTAGGGGCAGGTAAAACC
>JALYGX010000214.1 GCA_030776905.1 Cyanobacteriota bacterium
GAACCACCTCAAACCCATCCCGAACTTGGTGGTGAAACGTCGCAGCGGCGAAGATAGTTGGAGGGCGACCTCCTGCAAAAATAGCGGGGTGCCAGGGCGATAATCAAAAACATAGCCTCCTCCTATAGTTGAGGGGGCTTTTTGGGGGAAATATAGCGAAGCTGTCACCAGGGGCAAAGTAGCGTGGTGTCCGCCCATCTCGCCAAGGTTTCGACTCTCGCTTACGCCGCCGTTTCAATCGGCAAACGCTCCTCTAGGTCTAGCTGAAAAGTCCCATAGGGATTGACATGGCCCCAAATCAACGGCGTCAGCGCCCTCAAATCTTCCGGTTGCATCAACTCCATCCACTCGGCTTGTGACAACACCTGCTGAATCATCAGAGTGTTGACATACACCAAACACGATTGCAACAGATGCAACGACAACACGGCAATCTCCTGGTCTTCGAGTCGGTTGGTGGCAATTTCCTTCCCCTTACCATAAAAGATAAATCCGTTAGCATTATTCCAGTTCTCCACCACATTTAACCCTTCATTAATCTCTCGACGCAGGGGTTCAGAGTTCAAATATTGGCACAGGAAAATCGTCTTGATGACCTTACCTAATTCTGCCAACGCTCGATAAGTTGGGTGCATCAAATTCTGACGAGTAAATCGCTTCAAAATCGCTTCGGTTTCCGCTGTTCCCAAACGCAATGCCGTCGTATACTTAATCATCTGATCGTACTGCTGACGAATTAAATCCCAGTTAATAGGACGGGTAAGAACAGGCTGTAAATTAGGATAAGCATCGGCTTGTCCTGGAAGTGGGCGATAAAGTTTTTGGCGGTGAATCCCTTTAAGCCGAGGCATCAACTCAAATCCCAACAGATGACAGAAGGCAAACGCCACTTCACTTTGTCCATGACTATCGACAAAGTTTTTCTCCACCTTCATAGTCGTACAGTGAGGCAAAACTCCCTCAATCATCGCCGCTACTTCAGAAGAGGAACAGGTTTTCAATTGGGAATAAATACAGGCAGAATTCTTCTCAACGTGCCAGTAAATCATTACTCCCCGACCGCCATAGCGAATGTGCCACTCGGTCATCAGGTTCTGGTCCCAAGCACCAAACTTCTTAGAATCGCTGGCACAAGTCGTTGTCCCTTCTCCCCAAATGTGAGACTTGCGAGTCTCCAATATTGAGAAGTTTAACTGATGAATTCTTGGGTATTCCTCGGTCTAGAGAGGCTAAAGCTTCTTGCATCCTGCCTTGCAAAGAAGCAATGAATTCAGAAGCATCTAAAGTCTGAGATAGGGCTTGATAATAAACCTCGCGTTGCTCATTAAAATCAGCGGGTAAATCTTCCTCCGGATTTCGGTAACGGTTGGCTCCCACAACAAAAATTTCCTTACAGCGCAAACCATCTCGTAACGCTTGCAGAACCCCCAACTCATAATTAATGCGATTGACTTTAACCGACCCATCTTTTCCCGTTTCTAAAATCAGGGACTGCCAACTGCTGCTCAAGATTCCCTCAATCGGTACAGTCTGAGTGGGCTGTTCGGTAGGAAAGACGGGTAACTTGTTTGGTCAAAGGGTGTTGCGCTGTAAATAGGGCGGGGCAGCCAGAATATCTATAGTATTTGGCATACTTTTGCACAGCTAAAGCCGCATCATTACTATAAAAACACCAGCGTTGTCGATTGCCTTTACCAATGACCTGAAACTTGCAACGTTGGGTATCAATATCTTCTTCGTTAAGGGCTAAAACCTCACTAATTCTAGCTCCAGTGCGGTGGAGGAGGCTTACTAGAGTGTTGAGGCGTGGATGATTACTCACCTGACGGTACAGGGTTTCCAGTTGAGAGGGAGTCAAATAACGTATGAGTTCATCAGTTCTATGTTCTCCCTTGCTTGGGGAAGGTTTGCGTAAAGGAAGTCTTTCGATTGGGTTGGATTTGATGTAGCCAGTACTAACCGCAAAGTTGAATAAAGCCGTCAGGACTGCCTGATGACGGTTGTGGGTAGTGTATTTAATCTTATCCAGGCTATTAAGGTATTCTTCTAAGGTTTGACGGTCAAGCAGCTCTATTGGCATTCGACCCCACTCTTTTAGCAACGGAAGTAGGACGAAATATAGCGAAGCTGCAACGAGGGGCAATTTAGTACAGAGATACTAAGACGACGGAAGCTCCACAGCTATACTGCACTCACTTTTCATGTGCTTGATTGTTTATTTCTACCAGCCTTGTCCGCTATACTCATCCCTTTAGTCCTGACCCACAAGACCTGTCAGGACTTTTTGCTGGGTGCAATATCAAATAGTGTGAGAAGAGTGACCCGATGAAGCGGCAATGGCAACCAGAAGAACTAATCGAACACTTCATCGTGTTACCTGATGAGCAGGCTTTGCTACCGACCAAAACCAACGCAACAGCACACAACCAGCTTGGCGAGAGCTGTTCTGCTCAAGTTTTTCCAGTATGCTGCCCGATTTCCCCTTCACAAGAATGAGGTTCCCAAAGCAGTAGTAACGTTCATCGGCAATCAGTTGGGAATTCCTTACGAACAGTATCTGCGCTACAACTGGTCAGGTCGTACCATTAAGTCTCATCGGACTCAAAGAAAGGGCATTTCTGGGATTCCGCACTGCCACCCGTCAAGATGAACAAGAACTCAGAGAATGGCTACTGCATCATTTATTGCCGCTCGGCTCTCAGTTTGAACAACTCAAAGAGCTGGTCTACCAACGGCTGCGAACCGAGCGCATTGAACCCCCTACCCCTGAGCAAGTAGAGCGGTTAATTCACTCGGCTGCCCATACTTTTGAAAAGAACTTCTGCTCCACTACCTGGGCACGG
>JALYGX010000215.1 GCA_030776905.1 Cyanobacteriota bacterium
TGACATCACTGATACCAAAGCCGATCGCGTCCTTCTGCTTTCGCTCGATACAGCGCCTCATCGGCTGCCGCAATTAACTCATCGGGCGAAGCATTTGGCGTTGGCACGAAACTCGCGACACCTAAACTCAGAGTGACATACTCACTCACCAGGGATTTGGCATGGGCAATCTTTAATGCCCGAAGGCCCTCTCGAATCATTTCGGCAACAAGAACTGCACCTGTGGCATCCGTATTGGGCAAAATCACAGCGAATTCTTCTCCCCCATAACGAGCCACCAAATCAGCCGGACGCTTTAATGCCTGATGGAGAACCCGACCGACCTGTTGCAAACATAAGTCTCCGGCAAGATGACCGTAGGTATCGTTGTAGACCTTGAAATAATCGAGATCGCACAAAATCAGCGACAGTGGTTTTTGCTCCCGTGCTAGCCGTCGCCACTCCACGTCAAGATATTCGTCAAACCGCCGTCGGTTCGCTACTTGCGTGAGACCATCGACACAAGCAAGATGCTGTAACTTCTGGTTGGCTGCTTCTAGCTGTTCAAATAAGGAGGATTGCTGAATGGCGATCGCTACTTGAGTTGCCAAGGATTTGAGCAAATCAATTTCTAACGGTTGCCATGCCCTAGGCCCACTACAGTGATGGGCAATCAACAGTCCCCATAAGGTAGGTAAAGAGGACGTACTGTTGTCGCGACAAGTGGCAGACACAGCGAGTGTTGTTGAGGAATTCTCCCCGTCCTCGTGTTCCCTTAGTCTCTCCTGATGACTGGCTCCTTGCAAAATCGGTACGACTAGATTGGCTCTAACTTGCAAGTTAGCCAGAAACTTGACATGGCAAGGTGTGAGTTCTGCTTCCCGGATATCTGTTGTTGCTTGGATGCGTCCTTGCTGGTACGGCTGGAGCAGGGAACCCCCGAAACAAGGGTCATGAATTACCCGATCCAAGATTGTCATATAGTCAGAAGCTACAGACTCGACCACGACACTCCCGCTCCAGTCTGTCTCAAAACGGTAGATTAATACTCGGTCAGTCTGGAGAAATTGCCGCACTTCCTCTACGGTTGTATTGAGAATCTCCTTCAGGTTGAGAGACTGGCGGATGCGATCGCACATGACCGCAATCAGCTTTTGTTGTTGGAGGTGTTGGCGTAGGGCAACTTCTGCTCGCGCTCTCTGGGTAATATCACGAAAGCTCCACACGCGACCAATAATCTGTTGACCGCTGCGTTGAGGCTGGGTGAGACGTTCAAAAATTCGACCATCCTGCAATTCCAGCACGTCATAGCCCTCAGCTTCGGGTTGAGCGTCCAATTCTTTGATTCTGCTTAAAAAGACTTTTGGTTCTTTCAACTTAGTTAGTAAAAATTTAAGTCGCTCTTGATAATTGGGCGACTTAATAATTTCCTCTGGGACGCCCCACATCTCGATAAACTTTTGGTTAAAACTGACAATTTCTCCAGTTATACTGACCGCGATAATCCCATCAGTGGTAGAGTTAAGCGTGGCATGAAGCAGAGAAACAGATTTCTTAAGTTCCTCCTGGGCTTGACTTTGCGCCGTAACGTCTCGAATAGCTGTTACTCTCACCCACTGTCCCCGGTAAGGGATAGCCTTACTACGAACTTCAGCGGGAAACGTTGTTCCATCCTTTCTCAGGCAGAGACTTTCGTACATCTGCTCGCTGTTCAACGCCATGATTTCTTGCACACAGGTGCGATACTCTGGGGCAACAAAGTCCAAGGTATTCATGCCAATGACTTCTGCACCGTCGTAGCCGAACAGAGTTGTAAAGTTATGGTTGACGCTGACTAGTTTTCCTCGGTCAGTAATTAAAACCGCTTCAAACGTAGCTTCAGACAGGCATCGGAACTGCTCTTCACTTTCCCGTAGGGCTTCCTGAGCAAGCTTGTGACGATTAATCTCTTGTTGCAGTTGTTCGTTCGTTTGGATGATTTCGCGGGTACGTTCTTCTACCAACTCTTCAAGGTGATGCTGGTACTTTCTCACCCGCGCTTCTACTGAGGAGCGCTTGTTGATTTCCCGTTGCAGTTTTTCGTTCGCTTGGGTGAGCTGGGCGGTGCGCTCTTCCACCAATCTCTCAAGGTCGTCGTAATATTCACTTAACAGGTGTTGGTGATGCTGCCTTAATTGCTTTTGAGCCAGGACGCGCTCGCAAGCTTTGATTGTCATGGCAACTAGAGCGGCGATCGCTGTGACAAAATCTTCCTCGATAGAAGTCCACTGACGTGGCGAACCAATGTGTTCGTGACAGACAAGGCCCACCATCTGACCGTTTAGCCAAATGGGTGCGTCCAACATAGCGGCGATGCCGTGTGGCGTTAGATAGGATTCGGCAAACTCTCTAGTTCTGGGGTCGGTGTGGGCATCATCTGCCGCAATGGTGCATTCGATAGCTAACGCTTGGAAGTAAGCGGGATAATTTGCTGCCGCCAGTTCCATCCCGGATGTATGGCATCCCTGGCTTTGGTCGTACAAATCAAGGCATTGGATACGCGATCGCCCTACACTTGTCAGCTTTACCGTACCTGACTGCTGCGCTAGCTCCCCACCCGCCTCGCCGACAGGGCTAAAGAACCAGAATGGTATTGTCTGGGAAGGAGTATCATCGCGGTATAACCAGACACTCGTCCGCTGAACTTCCAGGACGCTAGCGGCAACCTCGGTAATTTCCGTCAAAGCTGCCTTCAAATCGCCTTGCTCAATAGTGTTGCTCCTGGCTAGTGCAAGGAGTGCCTGAATCTTTCTCCCAAAAGGCTGTTCGCCGAGCTGCTCATTTTGTTCAAAAGCTTGGCAAGCGGCGATGTTCTTCCTGTTCTGGAAGAGCGCTGACGAGCGATTGGAAGGTAAGGTGGAAGGGGTGTTCTCTACATTACTCACGCCTGTATCCTCACTTCTTGGTGGCGGCGGGGCAAAAAGTTAAAATCTTACTCGTTCCCACCAAACCTAAGAAAGCCGCTAACTGTATTCGAGAAGATCGATACCTCCCCTGGAGTAATCTCTCTATTCCCTCGATTGCCGAGTTCGCTCTTACGGTCACTACTACTAACGTTTGCGCTGTACCTGACACCCTTGCTATCTCCTCGTTCGCCACAGCACTAACGCGATCGCTATGGCTTTTAACCACACGATACTACTACTATCGTTTTGGCCAATGGCATGAACTCTCTGTTCACTAGTGTATAAGCTTCCGCCTGTAGAGGCTTTGTTACAAAAACGCACCCTCAGTTTTAAAGCTCCTTGATTGGACTTGAGCATCAACAAGACCAAGCATCGGCTTTCGCTCAACCCTAGCTTCAGTATTACCAAAGCCTCCTGGACTAAGCTAATTGAGGGCGATCGCAATTCCCTCTACATTGGGTAGTGAACTAGATGGATAGACTTATATCCTACAGATTTTTGTCCCCCTTGAGTTAATCCCTAACAGGACTGCAACACTACCTATTATTTTTATAGAACCTATTTTGATAAAATTTATGATGTGTCAACGCGATCCACGCCACACTGGTGTTGCCTTCAACTGCCAGAAACCTTTAGCGATCGCAGATGAGCTTCCTGCCGTAAGCTACAGTAAGTCTCAACTTTATATATACTCGTCACCTGTAACCCGTCACTCTTTACCTATCACCTGTCATTTGTCAATCGTCAATCGTCACTCATCACTCGTCACTGTTCCATCGTTATCGGCAATTGTACTGGCAGGAGGGCAGAGTTCTCGTATGGGTCGAGACAAAGCCCTAATTCCGCTTCAGGGCGTCCCGTTGCTGCAACGAGTTTGTGAAGTTGCCCTGAAGTGTGCCACTGAGGTGTATGTAGTTACTCCTTGGCCCGAACGATACCAAGATATCTTACCGGACACTTGTCATGTAGTTCAGGAAGCCCTTTTATCGGGAGAGAGCAAATCCCACGGTCCGCTAGTGGGATTTGCTCAAGGACTGGCTCAGGTTAAGACAGATTGGGTATTGTTACTCGCCTGCGATCTCCCTCAGTTGCAGGTTGAGGTTTTGCAATCTTGGGCAATGAAACTGGAAAACGTACCGCAAGAAGCGATCGCCCTACTGTCACGACAACCTAAAGGCTGGGAACCCCTCTGTGGTTTTTATCGACGCCAGTGCCTACCCATGCTCACTCAATTTATCAACGATGGGGGGCGATCATTTCAGCGCTGGTTGTCACAATCTCCCGTACAAGAATTGCAAGTTCGCGACCCTCAAATCTTTTTTAATTGCAATACTCCAACTGACCTGGAACGAATTAACTCTAGCTGCGAAGAAAGCTGCCAATAACTCTTACTGGTAAGATGTCTAGCCTACCTCTTGTGGACGAGCATCTTGCCCGTTCCAACTCTACCCGTTAAGCTTCACGAACGCGATCATCTAACAAATTTAGGAAAGCTTCTCTTCACTCTCATCTCCGGTGCTTCCCCTACCTTCACCACGCAGCGCTCCTACTACGCGATTACGCTCTTGCTCCAACTACGTCACTGATGTGCGGAAAAGATTTTGCTTTTATGGGCTTGATGTAAACTCGTTGTTCTGGCTTCAAGTTAAGTTCGTTAAACCGTTCTCTGGTAAGAATCGCTCTAACCTCATGACCGTCATCTAATTGTAGCTGGGCTTCAATTTCCCAACCCAAGTGAATGACACGGTTGACTTTGGCAGACGCTGTAGTGTCGTTAGGGCTGGTTTCAACTACAACATCATGGGGACGTAAGAAAACTTGAGGATGAGACATATTCAATTGATTGTCCCGAAAAAGCCGAGAACTACTGGGTAATACATTCACCGGACCGATGAAACTCATGACAAAAGCGCTGGCAGGTTGATCGTAAATCTCGGCAGCTTTACCCACCTGTTCCACCCGACCTTTATTCATGACAACGATTTCCTCAGAGACTTCCATCGCTTCTTCTTGGTCGTGAGTAACCAAAACAGCCGTAACACCCACTTCGTCATGCAGACGACGTAACCAAGCCCGCAGGTCTTTGCGAACTTTCGCATCTAGTGCCCCAAACGGTTCATCTAACAGTAACACTTCCGGTTCAATTGCCAGTGCCCGTGCCAACGCTACCCGTTGTCGCTGACCACCCGAAAGTTGAGAGGGGTAGCGATTGCCTAATCCACTTAGTTGAATTAGTTCCAGCAGTTCGTCAACGCGAGTCTTCGTTCTGCCCTTCTGGGCTTTACGAATGTTTAGACCAAAGGCGATATTTTCACGGATCGTTAGGTGCTTAAACAAGGCATAATGCTGAAACACAAACCCGATGTTACGGTTTTGAACGCTCTGACGAGTGGCATCATTGCCTGAAATCCAAATTTTGCCAGTATCGGGAGCCTCTAATCCTGCAATTACTCGCAGCAGCGTTGATTTACCAGACCCGGAAGGACCCAGCAACGATACTAAAGAACCCCGTTTAACTTCTAAGTTGACCTGGTCAAGAGCTTTGAAACTACCAAACTGCTTGGACACGTTCTCAGCCACAATTTCCATTTACACTTAACCTCTAGAGGATAAAAATTACGCTACATCTGAAGTAGAAAGAGCTTGAGTCGGTTGTTAAACTCAAAGCTTGCCTATACTAGCTCAAACGTACCCAAGCAAACTACGGTTTATCGACTGACTAACAGAAGTATATAACCTAGGTGGCTAAATCTAGAGACCGTTAGGGGATGAGATCAAATTCCACAGCTACAACGGCACAACAACTGCTCTGTTAGAGTTCCTTAGAGATACTTGTGTATAAATTTTTAAGCTGGTGACAAGATTTGAACTTGCGACCGGCGGTTTACAAAACCGCTGCTCTACCACTGAGCTACACCAGCAACTAAAGTCAGCATAGCAAATTATGGAACGATTGTTGCAGGAGGTGCAACTCCAATAATCGTCAGGCAGCTTTTAGTTGCACCTCCTACCTGGTAGGAGGTTGAGCCTACACTAGGGTCGGTGTTGTTCTGGGAGCACGAAGCGGTTTTGGCGAAGTAAGCGCAGCAACTATTGGGTTGGCAAATTTGTTATATAGGTAGCATAAAATATCTCATCTACGTTACTATCTATAGTCAGATCTATTAAATATCGGTAAATCGAGCGAGTAACCGTAGATTAAAGAAGGGCGTTTGTATGGGTTTGTGGCACAAGATTTATCAGCGAAAAATACCTTACCCGTGGGGTCAACAGCTTACTCGTTGGCTTCAACCCAGTTCTGTGAAAAGATTTGTATCCTTGTTTTTAGTCGGGATAAGTTTAAGTGTAGCGATCGCTGCCTGCACAGGTGGTAATAACAACAATACTGCTGCAAATCCGGGTGGTGCAAACAAACGTGATGTTGAGCTAACCCTCGTCTCCTTCGCTGTCACAAAAGCTGCTCACGATCAAATCATTCCTAAGTTTGTAGAACAGTGGAAGAAAGAACATAACCAAAACGTTACGTTCATTCCGAGCTATGGTGGGTCGGGTTCTCAAGCTCGTGCTGTAATCGATGGTTTAGACGCAGATGTTGTCCACCTGGCACTTGCCCTTGACACTAACAAAGTTGAGAAAGCAGGTCTAATTCAAGCAGGTTGGGAAAAAGAAGCCCCCAACGATTCCATCGTTAGCAAATCTGTCGCCGCGATTGTCACTCGTGAGGGCAATCCCAAAGGCATCAAAACCTGGGCAGATTTAGCCAAACCTGGCATAAAAGTAATCACAGCTAACCCTAAAACCTCTGGCGGCGCTCGTTGGAATTTTTTGGCGCTTTGGGGTTCTATGACAAAAACTGGTGGGGATGAGAATAAAGCACTGGACTTGACCACCAAAGTCATCAAGAATGCACCTGTGCTGCCTAGAGATGCTCGTGAATCCAGCGATGCGTTCTTTAAGCAAGGTCAGGGAGATGCCCTGATCAACTACGAAAACGAGATGATTCTGGCAAAGAAAAATGGACAGAACGTCCCCTATGTCGTGCCCGATATCAACGTCTCCATTGATAATCCCATTGCTGTGGTAGACAAAAACGTCGATAAACACGGTACTCGTGAAGTCGCCGAAGCCTTTGTCAAATATTTGTACACACCAGAAGCGCAACGAGAGTTTGCTAAGGCTGGATTCCGACCCGTTGACGCCACTGTCGCTAAAGAAGTAGAAAAGGATTTTCCCCCAGTCAAAACCCTCTTTACTGTTCAAGAGTTAGGGGGATGGAGCGAGATTCAGAAGAAATTCTTCGATGATGGTGCTGTCTTTGACAAGATTCAAGCCAAAGCTTAGAAATTATCTTTGGTTATTAGTTATTAGTTGCTAGTTGTTGGTTATTAGCTTTCTAATAACCAACAACCCATAGCCAACAACAAATAACCAATAACAAATAACCAACAACAAACGACAAATAATGGCTATTTCTTTTCCCTCCCAACCGACTCCTACTCGGAAAAATCCATTGGGTCAACTGCTTAGGCTTTCTTGGCCGTGGCGAATCACGCTGGGGTATATGGCGATAATGCTAGTTCTACCCGTGTCAGCGCTGATTTTAAAAGCTAGCACTGAACCACCAGCTAACTTCTGGAAGATTGCCACTAGTCCCATTGCTCTTGCCACCTATGATGTCACCTTTATCACCTCGTTGATGGCAGCCTTATTTGATGGAGTCTTTGGTGTTTTAATTGCTTGGGTTTTAGTCCGGTATGATTTTCCTGGCAAGCGATTGATTGATGCCTCTATCGATCTACCCTTTGCTCTTCCTACCTCAGTTGCGGGTTTGACTCTGGCAACCGTTTACAGCGAAAATGGCTGGCTAGGTTCTCTCGTCGCACCGTTCGGAATTAAGGTAGCCTTCACGCGCCTGGGTGTGTTCGTCGCCATGCTATTTATCTCCTTACCTTTCGTCGTGCGGACGTTACAACCTGTGTTGCAGGAAATGGAGAAGGAAATTGAAGAAGCCGCCTGGTCGCTGGGAGCCTCTCAATGGCAAACGTTTTGGCGTGTAGTTCTGCCTCCATTAATGCCAGCGATTTTGACAGGTGTTGCACTAGGATTTTCCCGCGCTGTTGGTGAATACGGTTCGGTCGTAATTGTGGCTTCCAACATCCCATTTAAGGACTTAATTGCATCAGTGCTGATTATTCAACGGTTGGAGCAATATGACTATAGTGGTGCAACAGTGATCGGTACCGTTCTTCTCGCCATTTCGCTGTTAATCCTATTAGCAATTAACCTATTACAAAACTGGGGGCGGCGCTATGAAGTCTGAGTTAGCGGGGCATTCTTTTAATCCAGGTTTAGGGGATTCTCAACCATCTTCACCAACTAAGGAACGACTCTGGGTAAAGTGGGTTTTGATCGGGATAGCAATTACCTACTTATCGTTAATCTTATTTATTCCCGCTTTCAATGTTGTTGTACAGGCTTTCAAAGGCGGATTTGGGCCTTTCCTGGGCAACTTGACAGAAGCGCATTTTACCCAGGCCGTAAAACTTACTATCATCATTGCCCTCATTGTCGTGCCGCTAAACATCATCTTCGGACTCTGTGCCGCTTGGGTGCTCGCACGCAATCAATTTCGAGGTCGAACTTTTCTGATTAGCCTTTTAGACGTTCCCTTCGCTGTATCTCCAGTAGTCGCGGGTTTGATGATCGTGCTGCTCTACGGACGAAATGGCTGGTTTGGACCTTTACTAGAAGCCAACAACATCAAAATTATTTTTTCGACGCCTGCAATGGTACTGGCAAGTGCTTTTATCACTATGCCCTTTGTCGCTCGTGAGGTCATCCCCGTTCTAGAAGAAGCTGGTACTGATCAAGAAGAAGCGGCTAGAACTTTGGGAGCAAGCGATCGCCAAATTTTCTGGCGCGTTACCCTTCCCAATATCCGTTGGGGTCTGCTGTATGGTGTTCTCCTGACCAATGCTAGAACGATGGGCGAGTTTGGCGCTGTATCGGTCGTCTCTGGCAACCTAGCTGGCAAAACTCAAACCCTACCACTTTTTGTTGAAGAAGCCTACAAACAGTACCAGACTCAGGCTGCCTTCTCTGCTGCCATGCTGCTGGGTGGTTTAGCCTTAGTCACGCTGGTACTCAAAGAAATTCTAGAACGTAAAACCCGAATTAAAGAAGCTGTTGAATAGGAGGCGACCATGAAAATGGATTTAGAGATGTGGGGCACATCAGATTCAGAAGAAGATGGCTGGTAATCCCAACTCCGGGCTTTATACCCTCTTTTTCAGCCACCCGCATAACAAGAGTAGAGACGTACCCCAAGGGGTACGTCTCTACGACTAGAAAAGACTTTCACCCCTTCAGGGCGTATATACGACAAAGGGCAAGTTAGGCTCAGCAGTGTGGTCTAATACCGTCGATTTCAGGCGTTAGTAGAGGGAGCTAATGGCTTAAAACCTAAGTCTGCCAGTGGTATACATTTGGTAGCCAGTTGACAGGGATACAAAGGCAAGGAAGAAGTACCCTACAGTGAGTGGTGTGATGTGAAGGCAGCCGCTAGCCAAAGACAGTGCAATTCCTAGCCCCACGGCAATCCAACCAATATTACTGGTCTCTCGACTCAAAATTAGTGCTAAAACTCCACTAGCGAACGCCATAACAGAACCCGTAGCGCGGATGTCTTGTAACCAACAATTGCTGGTGATCATGTTTTGGCTCAAAAAGTAAACTCCGATAACCAGCAGAGCCAAACCAATTAGCTTGAATAAAGATCGCATTTGGCAATTCCCCCATAGTCCAGGTTGGTAGCCTGGGTTTCTTCTTCTGCTCTCAGTGTCAGGGGATGAGGTATGCAATCAGGTTTGCGTAAGGTTCAAATATTGTATGAGTTTGGTGACGCTCTCAACCGGGATGATCGCCCCTTAGCCAGTTTTGCCAAAGAATGAACCCTGCTATCAATAACAAGAAGCCGCCCAATCCTTTCTGGAGCTGTTGCGCTTTGATTGATGGAACGAAGTAGACTCCCAAGAGAGTACCTCCACTAGCGGCAAGGGTAAAGGACGCCATCAATTGCCAATCTAGCTCTACCTGTCCTAAATAACCCAGGAAGCCCGTAGCCGACTTGAGTGCAATGATCGATAGAGACGTACCTGCTGCTTGTTTGATTGGGATATTCTCAAGCAAAACTAGGGCGGGCACAATGGCAAAGCCTCCCCCTACCCCTACTAGTCCAGTCAAAAGTCCCACACCAAGCCCTTCGAGTGCAACCAAAAACCAAACGTGGCGGTGTTTGGAGGTAGGCTCAGAGCCTTGCTCTTCCAACTCGCTCGCCGTTGGGGAGGGTTGGACACTTTTGTAAATCATCAAGACGGCTGCCAGCAACATAGTGACAGCAAATAATCCCATTTGAACCGTATCAGTTATAAAAGGCAGAGCAGCCAGTCGCGCTCCCAGGTAGGCTCCCAGCATTGCCGTGGGCGCAAACATCAGGGCGATTTGAACGCGGACATTCCCCAGTCGCCAGTGAGGAATGGCACCCAGGAAGCTCACTGTCCCCACGATGACTAGAGACATGGCGATCGCACTTTTGGGTGCAATCCCCATGACGTAAACTAAGACGGGAACAGCCAAAATGGAACCGCCGCCACCAATTAATCCCAGACTGGCTCCAATGGCTGCGGCTAGAAAATGACCGACTATTGCTGCGCTCATGATCAATTGCTTTGCTACCTTTGGCTTGTAGCTTTCATTCTCGAACCCCAGCTAATGGGTTGAAAATACATCATGTTGCCAGAAACTCTCGGATATATCGATTGACTAATTCTGGCTGTTCTTGCTGCACCCAATGGCTACAGTTTGGGATGTAGCGGATTTGGAAGTCTCTGACGTAGGCTTCTGTCCCGTAGCTCAACTCCTTACCTAAGGCTTTGTCCTCCTCACCCCAAATCATCAGGGTTGGCACTTGCAGGAGACTCCAATCCTGTTGCCGAAAGTTGCTCAGAGCATTGCGGTAATAGTTAAGCATCGCTGTCAGAGCGCCCCGTTTGGACGCCGCATTCTTATAGGCTTCTATGTCTGCGGTACTGAAGGTGCTTTTGTCAACCGCCATACCCCTCAAAGCATTAGCAATCGCTTCGTAGTCGGATGCTTGTAACAACAGTTCTGGTAGCAGTGGTAGCTGGAAGAAAAAGACATAGGAGCTACGTAACAACTGCTGAGGAATACGCATACCTTCAGCAAACTTAGCCGGATGGGGTATATTTAGCACGATCAGCCGCTCTAGCATTTCGGGGTGAGCATAAGCAAAGTTCCAAGCGATCGCACCACCCCAATCATGACCCACTAACACGCAGCGATCGTATCCTAGCCCCTTGATTACACCTTCCACATCTTTAATGAACTCGCTCATCACATAAGCGGATTGCTGCGGCGGCTTATCGCTTTCGTTGTACCCGCGCAGATCGAGAGCAACAACTTTGTAATCCTTAGCCAATTCTGGGATTTGGTGACGCCATGAGTACCAAAACTCTGGAAATCCGTGCAACATCAGCATCAGTGGCCCTTCCCCTTGGGTCACATAATGCAGTTTTATGCCATTGCTGACAATGTACTCGTGCCGCCATGTTTCTTCTAGCACCGCCATTTACATCTTCCTCAGCTTTTTTGGCAATCCTATCAACCTTGTCCTTATCTAGTCGCTCCCCTTGAGATAGAGAGGAAGGATAAGAACACAACCGAGGTGATGGTTTTGATTCTATCTGTTGGCATCCACGACGGGGGCGATCGCACTCTTCTGCTTGTCAAACAGCTCTAACAAACCAACTGTACCCACAAAAAATGTATAAGTGCCATATTTTATTGGCGTCTTTTTTCTGGAAGGCGCGTTATAAGCTGCTATAACTCCCTCAATTAAATGAATGGCAATAGCAACACGCTCGATCGTAAAAATTGGATGAAGACTGCTTGGTATTTTAGTGTTCGTTATTAAAGCATAAGCATTCCATCCTTCCAAGCCAATCGCACTGGTTATTAGAACTATAGATATAGCTTTTATAATCTTAAAAAATATTCTTTTGCTATCCTTTTGATTCATGCCATTTACATCGTTGGAAAGAGGTTGTTATGTCAATAAGTCAGAATCCGATTGGGCAGTTTTTCTTGAAGTCAGTGATGAGCGTCCTGATTGGTAAGGACAAACTGAGGTTCTACTCTTCTATCGATTGGCAGCAAGAGAGCGATCGCTTCCGCAAATCAGACCTGATTTATCCACACTATTACAGTAGTCAAAATTTTCACGGTATAGAAG
>JALYGX010000216.1 GCA_030776905.1 Cyanobacteriota bacterium
AGCGTGTCGGTCGCGAAATCATTGATTTTAACGGTCAGAATTAGGATTCTAGCGCGGCGACTCTCCTGTTGCAGATCGCCAATTAGTTCCTGAACGATCGCCTGAGTGTCCTGGTTCACATCTCCCAGTCCAACCGTATCTGTAAAAATGAGCAAGGGCAGCTCACTGGACGGATAGGCATAGCGCTCGGTGTGCTGCGTGTGGGGACGGAATCCCTGACCGACAATCTCCGCCGAAACTCCCGTCAGTCCCCGCACAATCGAACTTTTCCCGGCTTGAGGCTTACCGATAAGCAGGGCTTCTGTGGTTGGCAGTTCTGCTCGAACGGTTTCTAAAATCTCTGCAACCTGAGCTTCGCTGACGCTAAACCATTGAACAGCCGTCTGTGCCACGCGATCGACGGGTAGGAATTGCATCAAGCGCTCTGTTGTATTATTCCAGACACCAGCCATGCGGTTTGTCCACGAATCATCGACCGACTTATTCGTCACCTCATCAATTGGTTTACTGGACTGCTGAGAATTCGCTAGCGGCGAGTCAGCATTACGTTGCTCAGTCATGGGCATCAAAACGGCAGATAGGTTCGGACTAAATCTAAATCCTGTCTTATCATTATTTCCAATTAGAGTGCATCAGCTTGAAGTAGGGGAAGGTTTCTTCTTTTGTGGTGGAGCGATATTCGGCCCTGAAACGCACATAGTGAGGCAAGGCGTTCATGCCTAAAAAGGAGAAATCCACGCCATACTTGTTAGAGTTGGCGTGAGAGAAAATTACAAGTTATATTTTGGGTCTTTTGTGCAAAACTGCTACTGAACCGGCGCTCTAATATCCACCCACATATACTGGATACCCATAGTAGCGGTTGCCATTTGGTGAGTTCGGATCGCCTTGAAAACCGTAACTTGCAGGCTGGGCTGCGGCATCGCTTCGCAACTTGCTTATGATCTGTTGGGGTGTCCCTGCACAGCTACCAGAGGCCTTGCAAAGGGCAACTGCTCCAGCTACGTGCGGCGAAGCCATGCTGGTACCGGAAATCGTGTTGTAGCCATTGTTTAGCAAGGGGGTATTTAGCCAAGTGGAATAGATGCAAACGCCTGGTGCAGCAATCGTGTGATTTACATCGCTACTACCAGTGGTGGTGTAATTGCTAAAGTCAGCAGCAGTATCATCAACATCAGAGCGACAGGTGGATGCAGCGCCACCACCAGGTTGCCCATTGAAATCAGCCAGAGCCGTTACCGTGAGAACCTCGTTATAGGCTGCGGGCGTTGTGGTGGCTAAGTCCTTATTATCGTTTCCCGCGGCGACCACATAGGTGACGCCTGCCGCCACGGACTTACAAATGGCCTTATGCATGGCATCGTTATTTGTATTTCCGCAGTTCCCATCATCTGAGCCAGTACCACCAAGGCTCATGTTCACCACCTTGATCCCTTTGCTCGCGGCGTTCTTTGTCACCCAATCAATACCGCAAATTACCTGGGACGTAGTTCCCGAGCCGGCTGCGTCTAGAACTCGTACTGAATAAAGTGGCGCTCCTGGAGCTACACCAACAACACCCTCGGTATTGTCCTTTGCTGCAACTGTACCGGCTACATGAGTTCCATGTCCGTTCTGATCTTCATAATTGATGCCTCCCAACACGCAGTTTTTACCACCTACAACATTTAAGTCAGGATGGTTGCTCTTAATACCAGTGTCAATAACTGCCACAGCTACATTGACAGTACCTGTGCCGTCACCAGATTTCGTACTACTGCGATCGCCTTCGATACGATCCACACCAGTCGGTAGTGTTTGAGCTGTTGCGTAGACTGGGCGGTCTTCTGAGATAAACAAAACACGCGGATCGTTTTTGATTGCTGGGAGGCTTGCCTCAGGAATAAGGGCCGCGTAGCCCAAAATAGCACTGTCATAAATAAAGGGCACGTTGAAACCGTAATTGCTGCCGTGTTGCACAGCGACATCTAGGGGATTAACGCCGTCTTGCAACACAACAATATAACCCTTTGGAGTCACTTGAGCGGTGGTTGGGAAACTTATAAGGTTAAGCGTCAGCGTAGCAAGAATAACATTCGCCAGTTTGATCAATCCTAGATGTGCCATGATTTTATTCCACTATACGTCCTTAAGAATAATCACATAGCTTCCTGTAAAAGTTACTATCTCTAAGGAACATCTTTAATAAAAAAAATATTTAGAATAGTATCAGAATTAAAGTCTATTTCTAAAGAAATGTAAACACAAAAGAAGCGAGCGATCGCATCATTGGAGACAAACAAAGGTAAACATCAGTCATGAACTCCATCCCTAGAGAGACGGGCTTGTAGAAGTAATTCTTGCTTTGCTCGAAGCGGTAGGACTAAATATAACAGCTCATCTCAAAACTTACCGAAAACTCAAAGGTTGGTGTTTATGTAGGTCGTGTTCTCTGTCGAGCAACAGGCAGTTTAGACATCACAACGGCTACAGGTCGGGTAGCAGGAATTAATCACAAATACTGTTCATTTATTCATAGGAGCGATGGTTATGCGTATCAATTTCGACTAAATCTAAATCCTGTCTTATCATTATTTCCAATTAGAGTGCATCAGCTTGAAGCAGGGGAAGGATTCTTCTTTTGTGGTGGAGCGATATCTCTGCATTGGCTCGTTTGACGAATTAGAACGCAACTTGATAGAACATCGTTCATCTCCCGTTCCATGCGAAACTAGAATGTAGAGCCTAGATAGCTTATAGGGTCAATCCTTGGCTAAACTCAAACTTCTGGAGATTCGAGCAAAACACTTTGAGCAGTGGGAATAAGGGAGGGGGTCGTGGCGTGGAGCGAACCACGATGAACGTTCAGGAAACAGAGGGTCAACAGAGCATCGATCCTAGGGACATTTCATGGCTTTTCTGGCCGGCTGTGCCACTCTACCCATACGGCAGGCGGCAGACACTCCGCACAGAAGTGGTTAAGGACACGGTCTGGACTTTCGACCAGCTTCAGGGCATCCTCTATGTTGTTGTGCCGATTCGCATGAGTGTCATCAAGCTCGAATCGGGGGGTCTCCTCATCTATGCGCCAGTTGCACCAACAAGAGAGTGTATACGGCTTGTTCAAGAGTTGGTAGCAGAACATGGCGATGTCAAGTACATTATCCTGCCCACGATCTCCGGTCTAGAACACAAAGTTTTTGTCGGACCTTTCGCCAGACGCTTTCCCAACGCAGAGGTTTTTGTAGCTCCCAATCAGTGGAGTTTCCCGCTCAATCTGCCCTTGAGCTGGCTTGGATTTCCCCGAAAACGCACTCAGGTGCTGCCGAAAGACAGCAGCCAAACTCCCTTTGCTTCGGAGTTTGACTACGCCGTGCTAGGCCCCATTGAACTTGGACCGGGACGGTTTGAGGAAGTTGCCTTCTTCCACAAGCGATCGCGCACGCTGTTGGTGACAGACTCCGTGCTTTCCGTACCAGAAGATCCGCCAGCGATTGTCCAACTTGACCCATACCCTTTGCTGTTCCACGCTAAGGACAATGCGTTTGATGTTGTGGAGGACAGCGAGGCAAGCCGCCGCAAGGGATGGCAGCGCATTTCGCTGTTTGCTTTTTACTTCCAACCAAGTGCGCTGGAGGCGATCGAACTAGGGCGATCGATTGGCGATGCCTTCAAAGCGCCGGAGCGAGCCAGGAAGGCATATTTCGGCTGGTTTCCGTTCAAATGGAAAAATGACTGGAAGCAGTCGTTCGAGGCACTACGAGGGGGTGGGCGTTTGTTTGTAGCACCGATTCTACAAACGCTCATTCTCAACCGAGCGCCTTTAGAAACCCTCGCCTGGGTCAACAAGGTAGCAAGCTGGAATTTCCAGCGAATTATTCCCTGCCACTTTGACTCGCCCATTCAGGCAGACGCACGTCAATTCCGGCAGGCATTCGCCTTCCTTGAGAAGAAGTCCTTTCTGGATATAGGCGTAAGTGGGAGTGAAAGTCAGCCCCTGCCTGAAGAAGACTTTAGATTACTCAGGCAACTTGATAAAACCTTTACCAGACTCCGCATCACACCACCACCAAAGGAAAAGGTTTGACACTCTCACGGCTCCACTATGTTAAAGCCGTGGGATTCTTGGGTCTAAGGGGTAACTAGTGCTTAAGCCTTCTGTGTACGCAGTTCATGGGCGTCTTATACGAATTTACTAAATGTTTAATACAAATAAACTCTCGTTCTTGGGGATAGGGAACGGAGAATACAAAAGCCCAATTCCCAATTCCTAATTCCCAGATGGGCTAAGCTGTTCCACACCTAAATTGCGTAAAATGGCAATCAGATAACGTGGTCATTTCCCCTCATGCCAGCTAAAGGATTTTTGACTTCACAGCAGCTCAAAAAGTTGCAAACAGCCCTCAGAGAAAGCGAAACCGCTCAGTT
>JALYGX010000217.1 GCA_030776905.1 Cyanobacteriota bacterium
GCTTTAAGCTGCTCGGTTTCAGTTCGCTGCTGGTCGAGCATCATTCTCAAGCGATCGGCTTCAATCCGCTGCTGGTCAGTCGTGTATGCCGTTGAACCCGGTGAAGCAAACGAAGCCGTAGGATTTGGCGACGGCGGTGTCACTAGATAAGGGTTAGTCTGTGAAAATGGTAGGGCTTGGGAAGAAGGTATGCTAGTCGCACCAATATTAGTTCCTCCCTTAAGCATAAAGAGAACCGCTACCCCGGCGAAGGCAGCTCCTGTCAGGAAAGCCATCCCATCACTCATCGACCTTGCCTCTCAACTGCAACTGAATCAACAATAACTAATAGTTGTAACTGATGCACTGTGACACTCATAACTTTTAGATTACTTAAATTGGGTTGACACGCCATCTACGAATTTCCGGTGGGTAGTCATTTTTTCCAACTCAATATCTGCTTTTAAATTCAAAACTACATTTGTTAAATTGTCCACCTTAGCGGAGTCTAAAATTTCAGTCCTGAGGAACAGTTCTGAGACTTATCAACTTCAAACTACCATCCCAGTTCCAGAGTGGACACAATGGTGTTTACAGATAACGCCTGGAAAATGATACACCAATGACCACCACAGCTCAAGCCGCAGCTCTTAAATCCTTAGGATTTTTAAAGCGTGCAGTCCCAACCGCTTCCCAGAAAGGCATCATCGTAGAATCGCTACCGAAAATGAAAATGCCTCTTCCCCTAGCTCCTAGTTTCCTAGGAGACGCCTGGAAAGCTGACGCCAGTATCACAATGGTAGTTTACCCAGTATTATCTCTTGGTTGAATACACCCAGGTAGACTGACCTGTTCGTGCTGAAATAGAGAAGATTCACCAAAGCTTCAAGTCTTTGGAACTCACTAGGAGCATAATTGCACTTTTCACGTCACTAGCTTAACAGAACTGATGCTACTTTTTGGTAGTAAGGTTCAACACCGTGTTGTCAACTGCTCGCTGTTACCCAATAAAAGCTTATGCATCATCAGCACAACCAAGATTCTAACAATCCTCCCCTACCAAACCGCAACAGTCTTTGGTTAGAGGGAATCAAAACAGTGGGACTAAGCTTAGTTTTTGCCTTCGGTATTCGCACCCTCGTTGCCGAACCCCGCTATGTCGCCTCAGGTTCAATGCTGCCAACCCTGGAAATTAATGACCGCTTGATGGTGGACAAATTAAGTTACCATTGGTCGAATCCAGAACGAGGCGACATCATTGTCTTCTCTCCCACAGAGACACTGAAGCGTCAAAATCTCAAAGATACGTTTATCAAGCGTCTGATTGGCTTACCTGGCGAGAAGGTTGAGATCAAAGAGGGACGGGTGTATATCAACGATCAACTTCTGCGAGAAAAGTATATTGCTGAGAAGCTTATCTATCAGTGGGGACCCGTCGCCGTACCCCCAAACTCTTACCTAGTCATGGGTGATAACCGTGATAATAGCTATGACGGTCGCTACTGGGGCTTTGTCCCTCGCGATAACATCATTGGCAAGGCAGTCGTTCGCTTCTGGTCTCCCGATCGCCTAGGTACAATTGATCAAGAACCGATTTATCCTCCCTCTTCTCAGTCATCTCCTCAGCTTTAAAGCTCATCGACAAGCCATTGCCACTCCCTAACTAGGGGGTTGGGAATTTTTAGGACAAGAGTTTGTTCGCCTTTAAGAGCAACAGAAAGTTTTAGGGAGTCGTTGACCTGCAACTTAGCTAAGACATCTGTGAAATTGTACTGACCGACGTTCGGCGCGGGGGATTCCTCCCCAAACACATCGGTTGCCGTCAGAATATGACCTCTAGCTGTAGTAATTTCCAGGGGTTGGGGGTGAGTAAACTCAGCCATACCAGGGAAACCTACCAACCGCAGATTCAAAAGCATTGGCTGACTTGGTGTTATCTGTTTGAACAGTACCACCTGCCAAGCATTTCCTGCTTCATCGCGCAAAGACTGTTGAGAGTGATAGCGCATGATTCCGGGTTCGTCTTGGTGTTGCCTCAGCACAGCCAGTGCTGGCTGTTGTGTCAAGGTGATTTCACCGAAGAGTAAAAACAGCACTATTGCACCAAGAACTAGTAAACGCGAAACCATTTGCTCAATAACCAAAACGTTCGACAAGCGATCGCAAAGCCTGATAAGCCCAGTCTGAAGGTTGCACGTCCCGCACTTGGAAAACATTAAGAAAAAATCTCTCTACTCACTAATATGTAGCAGAGAGTCGAGAGGATTAAATTGTCTTTAAGCTGTTTGCCTATTAGTAGAAAGATTTAGCCCACTGTGACTTGGTCGGTTTGAACAGCCGTTGCACCACTAACCCCTCTGGCAACACTAACCATCTTGTCAAGGGTAGCTTGGTCGGACACTTCACCTTTGAGAACAACGGTACCACCCGTTTGGGCAACCCACAGGCGTTCTTCATCAGCGAGATCGGGTTGTTCGTCAAAAGCCAAAGCAACTCGTTTGGCAAGACCGCTTTGATCGTACTCTCCGCTTAGACCAACTCGCTCTGGAGGAATTGATTCGGCACTACCGGTTTGAGCTGGGGCTTGAGCGGAGAAATCAGCAGTTGAAGATTGGGTGGCAGCAGGAGGGTTAACTTGGGCTTCCGGCGGTTTTTCCAATCCAAACAGTCTTTTTAACCAACCCATATTTTAGTTAGCTCCTTGAACGCAGATTGTTTTAAATATAATCGGTAAGTCGCGGAATTAAGTACATCTGTCCAAAAATATATCTTAGGGGGTGCTGGCGCTCAGTCTTTTGGCATAGCACAGCCTAGCGGGGCTACTTTCCTGACTCGGAGTACTCACCGGATTCAGTAGCATTGTGCTCGTTGTAGACCGCGATAATATAGATATTTCATGCCAAGACAACTTTTAAACCGCTGGCGACGCGATCGCGTAATGCCCCTGTCCTAATCTAATGAAACACACTCTTTCAGTTCTGGTCGAAGATGAAGCTGGAGTCCTGACTCGAATTGCTGGTCTATTTGCCCGCCGGGGCTTTAACATTGAAAGCCTTGCCGTTGGACCCGCAGAGCAAGTCGGCATTTCTAGGATTACAATGGTCGTGCCGGGAGATGACCGCAGTATTGAGCAGCTAACCAAGCAACTCTACAAGCTGATCAACGTGCTGAAAGTCCAAGATATTACGACAACGCCGTGTGTAGAGCGCGAGTTGATGCTGATTAAGGTTAATGCCACCAGCTCCACGCGCTCAGAAATTATTGAATTAGCTCAGGTATTTCGGGCGCGTGTGGTAGATATTGCAGAGGATGCCCTCACCCTAGAAGTCGTGGGCGACCCCGGTAAAATGGTAGCGATCGTCCAGGTATTGGGCAAGTTTGGCATCCGCGAGATGGCTCGTACTGGCAAAATCGCTCTCACCCGCGAGTCGGGTGTGAACACTGAATATCTTAAATCTCTGGAAGCAAAAGTTTAAAAGTTCTATGGGACACAGTATCAATCGGCGCTGAAGAGTTAAGACTAAAAATTAACGTCAAGCAGATTTCAAGAACGCTTCAGCTATGCTTTCACAAATTGTGCGCCCAATGGTTCACACTCAAATTCGACTACTAGCGAGCTGTGAGGCTACTCGTTCCACATTAATCAAGACGGTAGCCCATTGGTTGGGCTTTCTCGGCGTGCAGGCTCAAGTGACTCATCTCGATGCTGATGCGGATCGAAAAATTCGCATTTCGCTAACGGTGGGCAAGCCGGACGCCTGCGACGATCGCGACTGGCAGCAAATTCTCTACAACCTCAACAAAAATGCATCGGATGTTAGAGTCTCGAAGATTACTCCACCCATAACACCCCAACAAGAAAGTAAGCTACAGCGGTTGTTGGCTTACGTGATTCAAGTAGGCTCTCCAGAAGAGCCAGTGAATTGGGAGGCGATCGCTCCTCAGCTCCAATCCTTGGGTATAAACGAATCGATGCTTTTGGGGATTAAGTCAGCCTTGAAAGTTCCCCAGTCCCTTGATCGGCTAGTAGAAGGACTAGAGCCTGACTTAGTGGCGATCGCACTCCCGCAAGCTGTCAGCATTGCCTTACTTGATCGCCAAGTCAACGCGGGTGAAGATGATGCCTTGACAGCGCTGTTGAAAGTTATGAAGTAGGGAATGCAGCCGTCGTCCCTACAACAACACTCGCTCAAACCTCTTGCTGAGGCGAACTCTGCACGGGTAGCTCTATGCAGAATTCCGTTCCTTCTCCAGGCGTCGAGGAACATTTCAGTTGACCGTTGTGTTTTTCAACAACAATCTGGTAGCTGATCGACAGCCCCAAGCCAGTACCTTTGCCCACTGATTTGGTCGTAAAGAAGGGGTCAAATATCTGTTGTTGCATCTGAGGGGGTATCCCAGGACCGTTGTCTGCAATACGGATGACCACTGTATTGTTATCTTGTACTTCTGTGTTAATGCGGATTGTCGGGGAGAACGTTGGACATGGCTGGTGGCGACAAGCACCCCTTTCTTCTTGCCACCAGCTTGTGTCTGATGCCTCTTCTAGTGCATCGATCGCATTACTCAGAAGATTCATAAACACTTGGTTCAGTTGCCCAGCATGGCACTCGACCAAGGGTAGGTTCCCGTACTCCTTGATTACCTGAATTTTAGGCTGTCCTGCTTTCGCCTTCAGTCGGTGCTGCAATAAAAGTAGAGTATTATCAATGCCTTGGTGTAGCTCAACTGACTCCCGATCCGCCTTATCCAAGCGGGAAAAGTTCCGCAGCGATAGGACAATTTGACGAATCCGCTCGGCTCCTAGCTGCATTGAATCCAGTAGCTTGGGTAGGTCTTTGCTCAAAAAATCCAAATCGATGGCTTCCGACTCCGCTTGAATTGTCGCTACTGGCTGAGGATAGTTTTCCCTGTAGAGGTTAATGAGGTGCAGTAGGTGTTGAGTGTATTGAGTCGCGTAGGGAATATTGCCGTAGATAAAGGAAACGGGATTGTTAATTTCATGGGCAATACCCGCGACCAACAGCCCCAGACTGGACATTTTTTCCGTCTGAATGAGTTGAGTTTGAGTTTCTTGCAGTTCGTGTAAGGCTTGTTCAAGCTGATCGGCTTTTTCTCTCAACTGCGCTTCCGATTCTCTAAGAGCGGCGTCGGCTACTTTCCGCTCAGTGACATCGCGGAAGTTAACAACAATCCGAGACACGGGTGCATCCATCAATAAATTGCTATGAGTTGACTCGATGTAACGCCACGAGCCATCTTTATGGCGAAAGCGGAACTCAATAGACAAAGAGATTGTTAGGTTTTCGATGACGCTGTTAAAGTTGTTTTTTACGGAGGGAATATCATCGGGGTGAATAAATTCAAAGGTCTTTTTACCAATCAATTCCTTTGGCTTGTATCCTAAAATGTCATGGATGGTAGGACTGACATAACGGATGGTTCCATCAGCTTCCAAAATCGAGATTAGGTTGGAACTGTTGTGAATGAGCGATCGCCATTTCGCTTCGTTTTGCGCCCAAATCACGGCTTCCCGCTTGCGTTCTTCCTCAACACCAATGGCAGCGGCAATAATCCCTAGCAGCGTCTTGTCAGTATCGCAGGGAACAAACTGGTTCTGATATACCACGGACAGCGCCCCAATGTACTCGCCATCACATTTAACGGCCTGCCCTAGATAGCTTTGTAACTGGTAGGGAACGATATAAGGATTACTCTGAGCATAAGAACTGTCTTGTAAATCTTGAAGTACGAAAACTTCATTACTGCCGCGCTGAATAACTTCATTGCAGATGTGGTTATTTGGTTCAGCAATATTGTTGAATTCTGATGGCGTGTTCCATTGACCTAACGCCAAAAGTAAGCCTTGATGCAGTCTACTATAAACTGCCCAAACTCCACCCAGTAACTCGCCAGCCAGTGCTGTTAGACAGGTCATATTTTCATCGGGATCGGAGCCAAGGCTTAAAAAGCACTCATGAATTTTTGACAGCTGCTCTCCAGTTTTCAGGTTAGTAATGTCACTCAAGGTGCAGACAACTTGCTCTACACAACCCTCTGAATCTAACTGCGGCTCGGTATTGACGGACAGCCAAATGCGGTCTGCACTACGTTGAGGCGGTGGCTCCTGTGGAGCTGCTCCAGTATTTTCTTGGGCGGAGCGGTTGAGGCTGGTACTTAGCCGCGCTGCACTTTGTGCCCTGATCTCTTTGGGTGCGATCGCCTCCCGTTGGATTTTATCCAGGTTCGCTAATACCAAGGGGGTAGTTCCGCTAACATGAGCACCGTTGGCACAAGACAAAGGGGTTACTGTTTGGCAGTTGTTCTCGGTTACGTTTCCCGGTTCCGCCAACGTGTTTTGCAATAAGCCTTCTCGTAGAGTGGCTTTTTCTACACCAGTCGGAGAAGTAACACCGCATTCTGATGGATAGGCGATCGCTTCCTCACCTGTTGCAGGTCGATAAATCCCTAACACCAAGTTACGTACTGCTTGGCGGTTGGCAAGTAGCAGCAACGCTTGTTTTGCTCGTACTGGTGCCGATTGCAGTTTTAGCTGAAAAGGTGTTCCATCTTCTTGAATGACGTGCCAATCCGGGTCAAGCGGTGTTTGACCTAGCAGTTGACTTTCTGTCAATCCCAGCAAGCTTAGTGCTGCCTGATTGACAAAGCGAATTTCACCTTGCGCTCCCAAGACCAAAACACCAATCGGTAATTCTTGGAAGAGCGTTTCCGGAAGAATGCTACCCTTAGTTGCAAGGGCAGCGCTTTGCTGGTCGAGGTGTAAAGGTAACATTGCTTCAAGCCAGGGCACTAGATGAATACCTGGAGTCTTTTTTGCTGTGAATTGCTTCGACTCCTGTGTAACTTGTTCTGATGTGTAATTCGATACACCCTGGGGAAGAACTTGCTAGGAAGTCTTTCTTCAGACTCAAAAGCCACCCGATTAAAAGCTTTTCTTCCAAAAGATAGATACACCTCTTCAGAAAGAGTACCTATTTAAGGCAAGATAGATAAAGTCTGTTTGCTTGAATTGAGCTTTCAATTACTTTTATTTTAAAACTTTCTATGTTTGTTAAAAAGAATTAGCAAAAACAAATCATTAAATTGTAAAATTTCTTATCATTAAATAAATAGAAATATTTGTTAATATAGCTCTCAGTATTTAGGGTTTGAGAGGTCAAAAAATTAGTAAAACTCAATTTTCTGAGTAACTACCTCTAAATGTCAAATAACTTTGGCAAAAATTAATAAAAAAATCACAAAAAAGTATTGGTAAATTTTATAAAAATTGGCATTTTTACTTAAGGTAAATCAATAAATTTAATCCAGGAATGGTTCGGGAAAGAGTCCACAAAAGTAGAGCAATGTAGAGGATACCCAGACTCCACTGATACCAAACCAGAGTAGTGATGATACCAGGGAGGTGTTCGTCTCGTAGGCGAATGTCGTTGAAGCCAATTTTGAGGAGGTTGTTGAGGCTGAAGTCGTAGTAGTTGAGCCAGTTCCAGCGACGGTTCCAGAGGATAGGCATATAGCGATCGCGAAATACCTCAAACCGAGGCATCACTGGCAAGCGTCCGATCAGCAAGCGCAACTGACGCAGGCTGCCATCTTCCACAAAGTAACTAACATCCATCAGATCGTGATAGCGACCTTGCTTGTAAAGTCGCCCTAGCAGCAGCATTGGCACAAGTAAAATCACACCCCCCAAGCACGCTAACGTCAGCCAAGGTTGATCACTAGAGCGAAAAATTGCTGTCACTCCAGCAAACGTCAAGACTGTGTAACTACCAAGCATCCAAGGTGTTTCAAAAGCCGTTGGGAGGACGGGTTGAGGGTAGCGACGGCCGAAACGATCCACCAACCAGAAGAGAAGACCAAAATAAGCGATCGCCACCATCCCCACTCCAAAGACCAGCCAAAAACTAGTGCCATACCGACTTAGCAACAACAGCAGGCTTAGTCCAATCCAATATAAGCTGTCTAATATCCAACTTAGAGGAGATGGGGTGTATTTTGAAGTTTGCGAGTTAGGGGAAGGCAAGGCAGTGGCTTTGTCGTTTCCTCCCTGTCCCCCTTCTGTGTCCTCTCCTATTAACTGGCTACCTAATTGCTGTCGCCGTAGGCGTTGGGTTGTGTACTCTAGCTGATTGGCATCAGAAATTTGTTGTAAGGAGCGAAAATTCCTCACTAAATTGCGTAGGACATACTCATTACCTTTCAGCATAGGTACAGAAAGAATGCCACCAATTTGACCCGCATCTCCAATAATTTTGGCTTGATCGGAGTCAAAAGTCATATTCGCAACATTCAGATAAGATTCGGGAAGAAACCTGGCGTTACTAAAATAAATTTAAACAAGAAGACTGACAGCTCGCAGATTGACCGATTTATTAAACTGAGTTTCCCGAAAGGCGGCAGATTTTTCAAAGGTAGTTTCACTGAGCAAAAAAAGCTGTATAAATTGACTTTTACTAAATAAAGCTCGGTCATGCCAGTTAGTATGGCTAAAATCGGCTAATCCCTGAAAATGCGATCGGCTTAAGTTCGCCAATTGTTCAAACTGAGTTTCACTAAAAACGGCATCATCCTCAAAGGTTGTGCCTTGAAAATCAGCAACGCCTTGGAATTGCACTTTAGTAAATCCTGCTTTGGCGAAAAAAACGCTGTCGCTAAAATTGACATCCCGACTAAAGGTCGTATTGCTAAAGTCGGCTAAACGAATCCAGCGAGTTTCTGAACAATCAACGGGTTGGCTAAAGATAGCGCCGTTGGCTTCTACGCGGTGGAGAAAAAAGGTATTGGCAAAATTTACGGGTCCTGTAAAGCGCGTTTGCACCAGTTTGAGAGTGCCACGGAAAACAGTAACTGAAGGAATTAGCGCAAGTTGAGATAACTGGCGCGGGTCACGTAATAATTGTTGTTGCTCTTGGGGAGTTAATACAGGAGATAACGCCTCTCCGTATAAAGGCGAGAGCGTTGCGTTGCTGCCTGCAGCAGATCGCAAACCTAACTTACTACCAATCAATTCTCCCTGGATTACAGAATTACTAAAATCTAAACCTAATGGCGTTGTTGAGCGATTTAGCTGAGTTTGCAACAGTTGATAAAACTGGTCGCGAAACTCGCCATTCTCCGGTCGTAAGTTAATAATTAGCTGACGCAGATCAATAATACGCACACCTTCGCTGGCGATCGGAGATTTTAGTCGTTCTTGCAGCAGTTCTAGGGTTAAAGGCGATCGTTCGCGTGCGGGTGTTGCTATTGCAGATGCTGGTGCAGGAAGCAGTAGCAAGAGCAAAATCACCAATAATCGGACTATCAGTTTTGGAAAATAGCCATTAAACTTCAGCGTTTCTTTGCCGACTCCTCATAGATTCTTCATAGGTATCAAGTTGAGGTCTACCTAAGTATTAGGCTCAGGTAGATGAATTTATTCAATCACTAAAGCAATTTTGCCAGCCGTTGACCCAGTTTCTAAAGCTTTGTGGGCCGCCGCCGCGTTTTCTAAAGGGAACGTTTGGCTGAGGTGAATTTTGAGCTTACCTTCATCAATCCAAGTGGCACACTGTTCGAGAATCTTTGCTTGGTGCTGCTGGGCGGCGACGAGTCCCTGTAACATCGGGGTGAGCATGAGTTCAAAGCTAACTCGGAGATTACGCGATCGCGCAATCTTCCAATTAATATAGCCTGGGTCAGGCTCTAAAATTGTCACCACGTCACCATATACCCGCACTGCCGGGAAAGTATCATAAAAAGTTTTGCCGCCTACGGTGTCGAAGGCAAGGTCTACTCCTTCTCCCGCAGTCCAGTCCAAAGCCGCCTCGACAAAGTTAGTTTGTTTGTAAAGGATAGGGTTGTCAGCCCCCAATTGACGAACTAATCTGGCTTTTTCCTGAGAACCGACCGTCGTACAAACGTCTGCACCTTTGAGTTTTGCAAGTTGGATGGCGACATGACCAACACCACCAGCACCCGCATGAATTAGCACTCGTTGTCCAGCTTCCAGCCGCCCTCGGTCGTAGAGGGCTTCCCAGGCAGTGATTAACACTAGAGGGGCTGCCGCCGCTTCAGCGAAGGAGAGCAACGCAGGTTTACGG
>JALYGX010000218.1 GCA_030776905.1 Cyanobacteriota bacterium
GTTCTTTTGGATGCCTTGGGTGCGGAACTGGCTCAAGCCTACTTAGCCGTACGCAAAGCGGAGTGGGAAGCGATGAAAGATTTAGAGCTAGAAGAGGAAGTGAAACTTTTGTTAGAGCGATATTGAACAAAACAGCGTTTGTTTGTTCATTATTGAAGGGATAGGTTGATCGCTTACTAAGAAGCGATCGCTCGATTTTCAAGGTACTGAAACGAATGCAATAGGGATGAAGCCTATGCCTCGATCTAGTACAAAATTCCGAAATACCGAAAGCTTCCGACGCCCCAAAAATGAACTTGTAAATATTGGCTATACAGAATGCTCGGAGAAGAAGATTACAGCGTAGCAGAAACCAAACCTGTCCCTCTTCAGAAAGTCCAAGAGGATATAGCATCCTTAGAGACGGTACTTCTGACTAACCCGCCTCAAAAAATTTCCAAACCGGAAATTCGCCATAGCCTTAGAGCCGTCACTTTTGATGGTATCTTCGCTACGCTCTTTTACAGTATCACTGGTGGTGCATTGCTCAGTAACTTCTTGCTGGAGCTGGGAGCAGGTCCGGTGGAAATTGGGATGCTCGCCTCGATTCCTCAGCTCGTAAATCTGCTCCAACCCTTGGGAGCCTATCTATCCGACCGAACTACAAGCCGCTATAAATATTCTCTCTGTATTTTCGTTCCGTCGCGGCTGTTGTGGCTGATTCTCGTACCAGCAATGTTGTTAGGAAGCTCATTTCATATCGCTGAACACCAGTTAGTGCAGTGGACATTAGCGATCATTTGGGTAACTCAGCTATTGGAATCTTTAGGTCGTGCTTCCTGGTTGAGTTGGGTAGCGGCATTAGTCCCTCAGCGATTGCGAGGGCGGTATTTTGGCTTTCGCAATAGTGCTATCAGCTTGACGAATCTTCTTGGTGTGCCACTGCTGGCTTTGGCGGTGTCGAACTGGCCCGGTGGAAGGCAGCAAGGTTACAGTGTCCTCTTGGTTCTGGGAATGGTGCTAGGCATGATCAGTCTGGGTTGTCAGTTCTTGATGACCGATGTGAACCCAAAGCTTTTACACGTCACACATTCAGATCCAGCCCAAAAGTCGCTTACATCAACAATTTTTAGCTTCCTCAAAGACGCCAATTTTTTGAAGTTTTTGCTTTACTCTGGCTTCTGGAGCTTTGCTGTGAACATCTGCGCTCCCTTCTTTAACCTCTACCTGCTGGATGACCTAAGCATAGATGTCAGTGTGGTAGCGCTCTATAACAGCATAGGAGCAGGTGCTAACTTGCTGATGCTGGTTTTTTGGGGCAAGCTGGCGGACCGAGTGGGGAATCGCCCGATCATGCTGGTCGTAGGCATCTTGGTGGCTCTGACACCTCTATTGTGGCTAGAAGGTGGAACGGCTCCTATTTTCCTTTGGGTCTGGTTCCCTCTGTTGCATATAATCGGCGGTGGGACGTGGGCAGCGCTTGACTTGTGTAGCAATAATCTGCTAATGGGGGTGGCACCGCTACGCAATCAATCTCTTTATTTTGCGATCGCCGCAGCCGTTCCTGGTGTCACTGGGGCAATGGGAATCACCACAGGTGGCTTTCTCGCTACAGTGACCGATCTGGGTGGCTTGCCGGGGGTGTTTGCCCTCTCGGCTGTCCTACGATTGGTGGCTGTGGTGCCTTTGGTGTTTGTTCGCGAACAGCGTTCTGTGTCTCTGGGTAAGTTTTGGCTGATGCTGTTGCCTGCCTGGTGGAGAAGAGCGCCGATTGAACCGGGAAACATCAAGTTTCAACCTTTAATCGTTGAAGAGTTGGACTATTCATCTGACAGCTCATCCGAGCAGCCTTCAGCTCTTGATTGACCTTAAAACTTATCCTTTGGCTCAAGGATAGTCATGAGTGAAAAGGTTCTACTTCGTTAAACCGTGTTCCAGAGCATAGCGTACCAATTCGGTGCGGCTATTTGTCCCGGTTTTGCTAAACAGGCGGCTGACGTACTTCTCAACGTTGCGGACACTGGTATCCAACCGACGGGCGATTTCTTTATTCATCAGCCCCTGTGCCACCAAATCCAAGACACTCTGTTCTCGCGGCGTAAAGTCGATCCGAATTGGTGGAGGTGTTTGGGTAATAACACCATTACGTTGATCTAACATTGCTCGAATTGCAGCGATTTGTTGGGCAATTTGCTCAAGCTCTGTGCTGCTGGCAGTTTCGACCGAGTTAGCAATGCGACGCCCCAACAAATTCTCAACAATGGCGACTAATTCATCCGGGTCAAAAGGCTTCGAGAGGTAGGCATCCACACCCGCCTGATAACCCTGAATGCGGTCTGAAGTCATGCCTCTAGCGGTGAGAAACACCACAGGCAGCGTCTTAAAACGAGGGTCATCTCGCAGCTTCTTCAGGAACTGATACCCATCCACCTGAGGCATCATGATGTCAGAAATGACAAGGTCTGGTGTTTTTTGCTGCAACATCTGCCAACCGTCATCGGCATTACTAGCAACGTGTACGGTAAAACCACCAACTTCTTGTAAATATTCTTTGACTGATACACGTACCCCTGGTTCGTCGTCTACCAGTAACACTTGTGCTGACATCGATCTTCCTTTACCGCTACTTCTTTAAATTTAACGAAAATTATTAGATTTGATTACTCAGAATGCTGAGGGTTGCCAATACCTTGAACATTTTGTAGCCACTCAATTTCTCTAGCTTTTTCTGGCAACTGGGCTTTTCGTTGCCCAGCCGCACGCGCCCAAGCACCAAAAAGATTGATAGGGGTACTGATGAGGTCGATGGCAGGAGTTTTGTTTGCGATTACTTTTACGCTGTTAATGGGTAACTCCTTGACCAGCCAGCGACCAATTCGATGCAGATAGTCTTGAGTGGTAAGTTCGCGCATCAAATCGACGCCGTGCAGTTCGTGTAGATAGCGGTTGGACTGACCGTACCGACGCCATTGGTTTTGGTAGTCTTGGAGCGTAGAACGATGCCGATGCCGGACAATTGCTGTTGGGGCAAAGTGTAGCTGCCAGTCGGTTTGTTGTTGGATGCGCCAGCACAGATCAGCATCGCCACCACTCGTTAGGTAAGGGCGGAACAGTCCCACCTGTTCGAGTACCTGCCGCCAAATTGCTAGGTTAGCGGTTTGACCGTATGGACAAAAAGAATTCTTTAAGGTGTGTTGCTGGGATAAAACATTATTGCGATCGGCGTGTTTTTCCAGCAGGGTTTTACCTGGCAGGGCGACAATTTCACCTGCCACAATACCGATTCTTGAGTCAGCAAAGGGTAGAACTAGATTGTCCAACCAATCGGGTTGAGGACGACAGTCAGCGTCGGTAAAAGCCAGAATTTCACCTTTTGCGGCTCGAATGCCAGTGTTGCGGGCGGCATAGGAGCTTTGGATTTGATTTTCTTGGAGGTATCGGAGGGTTATGCCTTGGGAAGCCGCTTTTTGCACGGCTGTTTCTAGGACAGTCGCTCCTGCATCGCGGCTCCCATTATCCACCAACAGATACTCTATTCGGTCAGTTGGATAGGTTTGTGCCTGTAAACAGTTGATTAGTTCTGGTAAGTCAGCGATCGCATTGTAGATTGGCACGATCACTGAAATTTTTGGTAGGAATCTCTGCTGATTTGAGTCACCTACTGGATTGAGGGTCATAGACAATTATCTTTATGAGCGACAGTGTTATGCCTAGCCTACCCAGTTGTTGTTAATTGTCTACTTGTTAAGCCTTTACCTCATATCTAATTTTGAAAGTGTTCAGTACTCAGTGAGAAGTGGAACTTTCAATGATTGTTATCTGCGAATCTCATGGGGAGTATTGGGCTTGCTGTGCCCACAGATGAACTCCTTGTGATTACCCACTTTGTTTTAACTCTGACATAAACACAGATAAACACAGATAAATTTGAGTACTATCTGCGTTCATCTGCGTCTTTCCTTTATAAATCAAAAGGTTTTGAGGCTGAAATCGTTAAAGACTACCCTTCGTGGCAAAACACAACAAAACTAGAACAGCGTTAACTATATAGAACACGCCCACAATCTGTGTTTCTGACCAGCCAGTGAGTTCGAGATGGTTATGGAACGGTGACATTTTAAATAAACGCTTGCCGATCCCATTCCGATCTTTAGTTGCTTTGTAGTAACTCACCTGGGCAATCACCGAGACAGATTCCACGAAGAAAATGCCACTGAGGATAAATAAGCCCCAGAGGTTTTGGCTCAAAAGTCCTACTGCTGCCAGCGCTCCTCCCAGTGCTAGAGAACCCGTATCGCCCATAAATACTGTGGCTGGGTTGCGGTTATGGACGATAAAGCCCAGGCAACTGCCACTCATACAGGCACAGAAAATCATTAAACCTGGTGAGGTTGGAGCCACAATCGCGGCGAGTCCCAAAAGAGCGATCGCACAAGTTCCAGCCGCCAGTCCGTCCACACCGTCGGTGAGATTGGTAGCATTACTTTCTGCCACCATCGCAAACACAGCTAAAGGCCAAAATAGTACACCTAACGGTAAGACTAAATTTAAAGGCAGGTTAATGGTTGTGATACTGACTGGCTGAGTCCAAGCCAGCCACACACAAAACAGGAAACCCACTGTAATTTGGAGTGCCAGTTTCGTGCGGGGTGAAATACCTTTATTTGACCGACGGCGAACAATTTGCCAATCATCCAGCCAGCCAATTCCGGCATAGGCGAGGGTGACGATAGATACTGCGATTACTGGGATCAAGTCGTATGTCCTAGCGATCGCTCCCGACCACACTAAGGCAACTGCAACCGCCACTGGAACAAAAAACACCCCGCCCATTGTTGGAGTTCCTGCTTTTTGTAAATGGGTTTGAGGCCCATCCTCGCGGATAATCTGACCCATTTTCAGGGCTTGTAAAAGAGGGACTGCCCAGTACCCTAGCGCCGCCGTAATCAGAGTACAAACCAGCAGGGGCAATGTTATTGATAGTCCTGATAAAAACCCGCGCCCTCCTATCCAATCAAGAGCCAACGAACCCAAGGTCAACCCGACTATCAGTGAGGTCAATAATTTGGCTCCGGTCAGGTTTAACGAGCGCCCAAAATCTAATTTTGCATCAACCACAGACTTTTCATTCCTTTGTCGAACTCTCCTCACACCAACGCGATGCCTCGCGCCTCGACAATTCCCGTTTGACCCACGGTACTCATGGGAATCGTAACATCAAATAGGCGCTTCCAATCAATCATGAAAGCAAATCTACCTAGCAATCTACTCAAAAGGAGTGATTACAGCTTTAGCAACAGAGCCATTAAGAATACAACTCGCTGCTATGGGGGATTCTGCTAGGAGGTGATTAGGTTTTACAGCCAAGACAGGTTCGCTGTTCGAGAGGATATGAATAGCTACAAAACCCTATAAGTTTTTATTGCCAACTTCGCGGTTACACAATAGGAAATACATATCGTTCAGGAAAGCGAAGGAGAATGAAGAAGGGGATTTTCACTCCATCTTCACTAGGCTTTGCGCTAAATATAGCCTCACGTTGCGGAGTACTGAGTTTATTCTTGCTCGTGCCGTGCACTGTGTTGCTCTGTAAGTGAAAGCTACTCCACTGTCTATTGCCTAGTGCTATAAAAAACTAATCAATTCATTGGTAGTATGCAGCTTTGACAACCTTTTTCAGATTGTGAGATGCTTGCTCCGGATTGTTCGCCCTAAAATTCTCTTAACATGATGAATT